>DMAT01000123.1 GCA_003451635.1 Syntrophus sp. (in: bacteria)
TCGAGCAGATCATCCGCCCCACCGGTCTCATGGACCCGGAGATCATCATCAAGCCGGTTAAGGAGCAGGTTGACGACCTCCTCGGGGAGATTCGGAAACGGGTGGAGAAGGGGGAGCGGGTCCTGGTGACCACCCTGACCAAGCGTATGGCGGAAAATCTCACGACCTATTACCAGGAATTGGGGATCAAAGTTCGCTATCTCCATTCGGATATCCATACCCTGGAACGGGTGGATATTATCAGGGATTTGCGGCTGGGAGAATTTGACGTCCTCGTCGGGGTAAATCTCCTCCGGGAAGGTCTTGACATCCCCGAGGTCTCCCTCGTGGCGATCCTTGACGCCGACAAGGAGGGTTTCCTTCGCTCGGAACGATCCCTGATCCAGACCGCCGGCCGGGCGGCGCGGCATGTCTCCGGGCAGGTAATCATGTTTGCCGATGTGATAACGAAATCTATCCAGGCCTGCCTCACTGAAACGAAACGCCGCCGGAAACTGCAATTACGGCATAATAAAAAGCACGGCATCACCCCTGAGTCCATCCGGAAGACCATCTCGAATGTCCTGACCTCGGTCTACGAGGCGGACTATCTCACCGTGCCGCTGGTCCGGGAAGGGAAGGCGCCTTATGGGAAGGAAGACGAATTAGTTACCTTGATTGCACGTCTGAAGGTGGAAATGAAAAAGGCCTCGGAGGATCTGGAATTTGAAAAGGCGGCGGAACTCCGGGATGAGATCAGGGATCTTACCGCGCTTATGATTGAACTGGGGGGTGAGGTTGCATGATGGACAAGATAATTCAGACTGCCCCGCGGTCCCCCGGGGTGTATCTGATGAAGGACAGCGCCGGGAAGGTCATCTACGTGGGCAAAGCCAGGGACCTCCGGTCCCGCTTGCGGAACTACTTGGGAGGGGGGGATACACGCCCGATGATCCCCTTTCTCGTCTCCCGCATTCAGGACGTCGAATGGATACTGACGGACACGGAAAAAGAGGCCCTCATCCTAGAAAATACCCTTATCAAGGAACACCGGCCCCGCTATAATGTCGATTTCCGCGACGATAAGTCCTACTTTCACATTCGTGTGCAGGCAACGGAAAAATTCCCCCGGTTTCAGCTCGTCCGGCGGCCAAAAAAGGATGAAGCGAGGTACTTCGGTCCTTATCCCTCCAGCGCCTCGGCCAAGGAGACACTACGGTTTCTCCAGACGGTATTCCCCCTCCGTACCTGCCGGGATGTGGAGCTCCGCAGTCGCAGACGGCCCTGCCTGGAGTATCAGATCGGCCGTTGTCTGGGGCCCTGCGTCCAGCTTGTCAGTGAAGAAGACTATCAACATGCCGTCCGGGATGCCCTGACCTTTCTGGAAGGAAGGGAAACGGATCTGTTGCAGAATCTGGAGAACCGCATGAAGGAAGCGGCGAAGACACTGCAATTCGAGGAAGCCGCCGCCCTGCGGGACAAAATAGCATCGATCAGGACCACCCTGGAAATACAACGGACCGCTTCCCTGACGGCAAGGGATCAGGATGTGTTCGGCCTCTATCGAGAGGGCGCCTTGACCCAGGTCTGCCTGCTGAAGGTGAGAGCAGGTAAAATAGTGGGAAAACAGACCTTCCCCCTGATCCGGGTTGGCCTGCCGACGGGGGAAATCATTGCGGCGGTGCTTACCCAGTATTATGACGCCGGTCATGAAATCCCGGGAGAAATTATGCTTCCCGAAGAAAGCGAGGACCGGCCCGTCCTTGAAGAGTGGCTCGGGGAGAAGCGGGGACGATCCGTCAAGATCCTTATTCCGAAAAGAGGGCAGGGGAGGGCCCTCATCGGGATGGCCAAGCGTAACAGCGAAAGCACCCTGAAGATAATGCAACAGACCGTTAGTCCCGATGAGGCCATGAAGCGCTTGGTGACGGCGTTGGGGCTCCGTAAGACGCCGGAGCGGATGGAATGTTTCGATATCTCGAATATCGGCGGCGAGTATGCCGTCGGTTCCATGGTCGTCTTCTCCCATGGCGTCCCACAAAAGGCTCAATATCGCCGCTTCCGGATCCGGACGGTCGCCGGCGCCGACGACTACGCCATGATGTATGAGGTTCTCAAACGGCGTTATGCCCGGAGCGAAGTCCTGCCGGACCTGCTCATGGTGGACGGCGGGAAAGGACAGCTCTCCGTGGCCCTTTCGGTTTTGAAGGACCTGGACATCGGCGGCGTTGCCGTCATTGCCTTGGCCAAAGGGGGATGCCATCCTGAGCAGAGACAAGGATTTGATGGCAAAGAAGAATACCACGCCGGAGAGGGGCAAGGGGGTAATGAGCGGGATGTTAGATATCAAGTCAAGGAGGGATCAAACTACGATGATGCGGATAGGGGGAACATCTCTGGAGAGGGGCCGAATGGTTATGATCAGCGTGGTGGCAAAATGGGCGACCGGGTCTTCCTGCCGGCCCGGAAGGACGCCATAGATATCTCCCGCTGGCCGGCGGCATTATTTCTGCTCCAGCGATTGCGCGACGAGGCCCACCGTTTTGCCGTAAGTTATCACCGGAAAGTCAAAGAAAAAGAGGATTTCAACTCCCTCCTGGATCAGGTGCCAGGCGTCGGTCCGGAGAAAAGGAAGGCCCTCCTCAAGGGATTGGGAGACATGGTAAAGATCAGGGAGGCGACCGTTCCAGACTTGCAGAAGATTAAGGGAATTGGCAAGGAGTTGGCCACCGCGATTTTTACCTTTTTTAGAAAGGAAAGCGGTCTGCCGTGAAAGTATTGTTAATTCAGAGCGAGGTTAAGCCGGTAACGGATATGGGAGTTAGCTTGTGAGTCTTGTTTCGATTCTGGTTATTGCCATCGGGTTAGGCATGGATGCCTTTTCCGTGGCCATCGGCATTGGGGCTGCGAGCCGCAAGGTTTCATTGGCCCCAGTCCTGCGCCTGTCTGCAAGTTTCGGCCTTTTTCAGTTTTTTATGCCCCTTGCCGGCTGGCTGGGTGGAATGACGATTGCCGATCATATTGCCGGGTTCGACCACTGGATCGCCTTTGTGCTCCTCACCTACGTTGGTGGCAAGATGATCCATGAATCTTTCCAGGGTGAAGAGAAAGTCCATCCCAGCGACCCTACAAAGGGTCTCACTCTCCTCATGCTTTCCGTGGCCACGAGTATCGACGCCCTGGCGGTTGGTCTAAGCCTGGCGTTTCTGAAGATGCCGATTCTTTATCCCAGCATAATCATTGGGGTGGTCGCGTTTATCATGACGGCGTTGGGGATGCTCTTCGGGGAGAAATTAGGAAAAATCTGCGGTAAGCGGGTCGAGGTCATCGGGGGGATCATTTTGATCGGTATCGGAGTCAAGATCCTCTTCGACCACATTGCTTAATTACGGCGCGGAGATCAGAAATCCATTCAAATGACCATTCCCCTTCTTGCTGTAAATCACCACGGACTGGTGAAAATCACCACCATTGTCTCCTTTGTCCAAGGAATGGAAAAAGAACAGTGGTTGCCGAGTTTGCATAAAAGACCTTACATACGGGAGCTTTCAACCTTCGCTTCATAAGGTTGCCAAGAGATGCCTCATGGCATATCAATTGCTTGCAAATAGAGAAAATAGAAATTTCAGGACTGCTTCAAAAAATGGAGGGGGTGATAAGGGGAAGGATAAGTCGGCCATAATCAAGTTTCAGATTAACTATCAACAAATAAATTTGAGGAGAAGAAATTATGAAGGTATTTCGTAAGAGAAAAGGACAGAAGGGTTTCACCCTGATCGAGCTCATGATCGNNTCATCGGTATCCTGGCCGCCATCGCCATCCCGCAGTTCACGGCGTACAGGACCAGGGGTTACAACACGGCAGCCAAAGCGGATGCAAAGAACACCTATACGTCATCTCAGGCGTACTTTAGTGATAACCCCACGGGCACTGCGACTCTTGCCTCTCTGACAGCGACATATGGGTTAAGACAGAGCGCGGGTGTCACTGTTGGCGTGGCGACCGGTACAATTAATAGTATCGCAATAACCGCTAGTCATACGTCAGGAAACACAACGTACAGTGTAGATTCTGCTGGTTTGATCACACCGTAGCTGTATGCTATAAAAAGCGGAAGAAAAGGGGTAAAGGTCATGACTTTACCCCTTTTCTTTGTATAACGGGTTCGGGTGTTTCATTATGAACAAATTAGATGATTTTTCCATCCATCTAGGAAGATATTTCGACAACAAAAGGAAATATGCATCAGCCTTTATTTTACTTACGGTTTTCCTAAGCTTTATTTATTCGAACAGCTTTGATTGCGATTGGCATTTTGATGATTACCTAAATATCATTGCGAATCCCTCTGTGCATATCTCTGATTTTTCCTGGCATAATATCAATGATGTTATGCACGGCATCAATTCTGATCGATGGCAGCGGCCTGTTTCATATTTCAGCTTTGCACTAAATTACTATTTCGGCGGACTTGATGTTTTCGGTTACCATGTCGTTAATTTATTAATACATATCTTGACGGCCATTTTGCTCTTTCTGTTTATTTACCATACGCTACGCCTACCTCTTATCCGAGACAGATACGAAAAGCACGTATATTCTATCGCGCTGTTGTCATCGTTTCTCTGGGCTATCAACCCTGTTCATGTCTCATCTATAACCTATATCGTTCAGCGCATGGCCAGTATGGCGGCCATGTTCTATATTATGACTATGCTCTTCTATCTTAAAGGGAGAACATCTGAAACACTGAAGAAAAGGATTTTGTTTTTTGCTCTTGCAGCCCTTTCTGGGGTTCTTGCTATCGGAACAAAAGAAAACGCCGCCATGTTACCAATGTCCCTATTTATGTATGATTTATTTCTAATTCAAGGAGTTACAAAAAAAAACATTTTAAAAAATTTAAAGTATGGTGTGTTCGCCGTTATCGTTGTGTTCGCAATTGGCATGTTGTACATCGGAGACATCTCAACCATACAAGATGACTATAGCAACAGGCCCTTTACGATGCTCGAAAGGATGATGACACAGCCAAGGATTCTGATCTTCTATATCTCTCTCCTCCTTTATCCGATCAGTTCCCGGTTGATGCTCATTCATGACATCACGTTGTCAACTTCATTGTTTTATCCGTGGGCAAATTTACCTGCCATCTTCGCCATTTTGCTTCTATTAGCCGCTGCTTTTTGGTGGTCTCGGAAGACGCCGTTCATTTCTTATTGCATCATATTTTTTTTCCTCAATCACCTGATTGAAGGATCTTTCATTTCATTGGAACTTATTTATGAACACCGTAATTATTTGCCGTCCATGCTTTTTTTCCTGCCCCTTGCAATCATAACCATTAAGGCGCTACAGGCTTTTTCAGCCAAAAAAGGCATGTTTCTCATATTAAACGTGGCCATAATATCGATCATGATAATTCACGGAATGACGGTTTATATGCAAAACAATGTTTATAAAAATGAAATTTCACTATGGACCGATAATATTAAAAAAACGCCGAATCTGCACTATGTCCGACATAATTTGGCAGCGGCCTATTTCGCTGCCGGCCGGTTATCTGAAGCATTTCAAGAGGGCATCCTGGCCCTCGATGCTTATCAAGCGGCAAATACAAGAGTAAAATCAAGATCATATGCTTTGTTAGCGGAGTACTATTATGCTATGGGTGATCATGAAAAAACTCTGGAGCATCACACCCAGGCCATAAAATTAGAAGCCGGCTATCATACCAGTTACCGAAGAATAGCTGAGATTATGATCCAAAAAAATCGCCTTCAGGAAGCCGAACAGTGGATTAAAAAAGGGTTATCCATTAAACCAAGCTCTTACGCATATCATGCAATCCTTGCGCGGATACTTCTAAAACAGGGATTTCCCGATGCGGCGATCAAAGAGGCGCGCGTATCACTTTCATTATATGGCAATCAATCAGAGCCTTATTCAGTGATTTCCGATGCCTTCAAAGTAAAAAAAGATATGACAACAGCCGCCCATTTTCAAAAAGTTGCAGAAGCAATTAGATTAATAGAGCCGACGTTTCAGCCGGCACCTCTGCTGATTCAGGCGGCTTCATGAACATTGAAAGAGACTTTGAACTGAAGATCAAATGGCCATTTCATGATGTGGGAAAAGTCGCGTGTGCGTTAATTATTCTTTTTTCCATCCTAATACTTATTTACTCAAACAGTTTTGATTGTTCATGGCACTATGATGACGTCCCAAATATTGTTGAAAACACCAGTATAAGAATAAAAAATTTCTCATGGCCCGAGATTGAAAAGAGCTTCTCTGCATGGGCAAATATGCAAAAGAATCTATATGGTAAGGTCGACTCCAGCAATACTTGGTTGCGCCCCCTTTCCTATTTCAGTTTTGGCGTTAATTACTATTGGGGGGGATTAAATGTCTTCGGCTACCACGTAGTAAATTTTTCCATCCATTATCTGTCTGCGGTTTTTCTATTTCTTTTCATCTATAATATGTTGCGGCTTCCCTTACTTGTTGAACGGTATGGAAGTTACGCCTATTCCGCCGCGCTCTTATCCGCCGTTCTCTGGGCGATCCACCCGATTCAGGTTTCGGCTGTCACCTATATCGTACAACGGATGGCGAGCATGGCGGCCCTTTTTTATATTATCGCCATGTATCTCTATCTAAAAGGAAGAACTACACAATCAATAAATAGGGCGGTCGTCTTATTTATTCTATGTTTTATTTCCTTCGTTCTCGCCATTGGCTCAAAACAAAATGCCGCCATGCTGCCTGTATCCCTTATCCTGTTTGATCTTTTTTTTATTCAAGGTGTCAGGAGAAGCAATGTTATCAGGTCGCTGAAAATTCTCATTACAATGGCGATAATCGCTCTAATATTTTTGTGTTTCTATATTCAGGACGACCCATCAACGGTTGATTATAAGGGTAGAATGTTCGATATGGTTGGAAGGCTCCTTACGCAGCCTCGCGTTTTTTTCTATTATATTTCTTTATTGATATATCCTATTACTTCACGTTTAATGCTGATTCATAACTTCGAAATATCAATAACATTGTTTGATCCGTGGACGACAG
>DMAT01000238.1 GCA_003451635.1 Syntrophus sp. (in: bacteria)
TTCTCTCCCGGCCACGGAAACGGCCTGAAAAAGACCGGGGATTTCCCGCTGATCGGGAAGCTTGGTCAGGGCAAGGGCGAAGGCTTCCTTCAAAAGAGCGACTTCCTTCAGGAATTTACCCTTTTGCGCAACGATCCTTTCCTTCTCCGTGATCTGCTGGCCTAATTCTGCTGCTTTTGCCTGCAAAACACCCCGTTTCTCCCAGGCGTCGTTAAAAAGGAGAAACCAGTAGAAATACCCGAGGAGCAGGAAGACAACTACCAGAAGAAGGGCAAGCATCTTCGGAGAGAGCTTTTTCAGGTCTTCGACGGTTATCGCCATAGCTTACACACCACTTCTCAGGACACAGGAGAGGACAAAATGCTGCAACTTGATTCCTGACAGCTCCAACTGCTTGGATGAAACCAGTTCCACCGATTGGATATACATGGAACCTTCCATGTTTTTGATAAATTGGACAACGGCAAAATTATCCCGCGCCTTGCCTTCTACCTGCATGGACAGTCCCGTTTGCGAAAGCTTATCCAGCCAGACATCCTTCGTGGGAACCTGGGACGCCACATCGGCCAACAAACGGACCGGATAACTGCGGTTCTTTTCAAGATTCCCAATGACCCCCAGCTTTTTTTCCAGGATCTTTTTCTCGTTCTTGATCTGGTCCACTTCCCCAATTAGCTTGTTTAAAACCAGAATCTTTTCATTTTTCTCCTTGACGTCCTTATCCAGAGAACGAACGGAGGCGGTGATCCACAAGTGAACCATCCCGATGATAAGGAAAAAGAGGATAAAGCAACCGGCAATAAT
Organism: Syntrophus sp. (in: bacteria); assembly: GCA_003451635.1. GTDB lineage: Bacteria > Desulfobacterota > Syntrophia > Syntrophales > UBA8958 > UBA8958. Next base: position 805 of record DMAT01000238.1, read on the forward strand.
GACGATCTGCTTTGTCTGCGTTTCCTTCTTGGCCTTTTCTTGATAGGGAAGAAGATTGATCCGGATCATTTGTCCCCCAGTTTCCGCAACGCCAGACCGACTGCAACCGCGACAATGGGAGCGATCTCTTTGATATGGTCGTCATCCATCGTCTTGCGGTTATAACTGATTTTCTTAAAAGGATTGATGATCTCCACGGGAACGCTCAGTCTTTGGGAAAGATCGTTTACGATGCCGGGGATACTGGCCCCGCCGCCGGCCAGGAGAATCATTTTTATATCCTCGTCGCTGTAGGTCGAGCGGAAATAATCGATGGATCGTTCAATCTCCGCGCAGAGGGGATCGGCAAGAGACAGGAGGGTGTTGCGAAAAAACTCCCCTTTCGCGTATTCATCTCCTTCTGGTCCTTGAAGTTTAATCTTTTCCGCTTCCTCGAAGGATACCCCGTACTGGGACTGAATCGCCTCCGTGATCATGTTCCCGCCCAGGGTGAAGTCTCTCGTGAAGATGGAGGCGGCGTTTCTGAGGACATTCAGACTGGTGATACTGGCCCCGATATTGGCGATGACGACGACGTCCTTCTCTTCGTACTCATAATTTTCCTGATACATCGTCTCCAGGGCAAAGGAATCAACATCCATAATGGCCAGGGATAACTTGAGAAGTTCGAGGGACTCCGCATAGCCTTCAATGATCTCCTTTTTCGCGGCCACAATAATTACTTCGTTCTGATTGGGGTTGCTGGCGCTCCGGCCAAGAACCTGGAAATCGAAGTTGACGTCGTCCATGTTGTCAAAGGGAAGATATTTGCTGGCCTCATCATGGATTGTTTCCTGGAGGTCGTGGGCATCCATAGTAGGGAAAGTTGCCTTCTTGATGATAACGGAATGTCCCGAAAGGGAAGTGACAATGCTTTTTTTCTGGCAACCGGAATTCTTGAAAAGGCGGCTGAGTTCCTCGGCCAGGGCGTCGATATCTACGACGGCGCCATCGACAATGATCCCCTTGCCCAGGGGAACCGTAAGGAAGCGGTTCATGCTGTAGGACCCCTTGTTGCCGAGGATTTCGACGAGCTTGAGGGAACTGGAACCGATGTCCAGACCTACAAATTGCTTTTTTCCGGAGAAGAGATCTTTGAGATTGAAACTGGCGAAGGCCTGGAGACCGACGCCGAACTTATTTTCCTTTTTAGGCGCGGCGCCGCTTTCTTTCAATTTTGCCGTAACCGCCGGCGAAACGTCCAACTGGTCTTTCTTCTTTGAAAAAAGTGATTTGATATCAAACATACACAATTTTCGCTGATTTACTTGGCGTTTCTATAAATCAGGTCCCCCTTCTTAACCATTTCAAGGTCGTTGCGGGCGACCATCTCAATATAGGCAAGATCTGTCCGCAATAGATGGGCTGTCTTTTTTAACTCTCTGTTTTCACGGTCTATTTCCTGATTAACCTTCTTCAGGGACTGCAATCGCTCTCTGCTCACATAATTATCTACGAGGCCCCGGTTGCCGAAAACAATCAGGGCGCCAATCAATAATGCAAAGGCAAGTACATAGCGACCGATTCTCATGATGCCTGCTTTTAATTATCAGATTTTGCCCACAATAGAATAAATTTCCTATCTTCGCAATAAAAATAATACCTTCGCCGAAAAAAAAATAATAACCCATCAACAAAGTGGCCACTGGGGTCAGACTTACCTATGGAAATTGGCGCTAAATGTCAATAAATAAGTCTGACCCCTTCATTCAACGGCAGGCAGGAGCAGCTGGGGTTCTCCCAGCAGAAAATCTCCCCTTTCGATCCATTCCTTCAGAATCACTGCAATTTCCCTCGCCTTGAAGTAACTGGAAAGGGGCGCCGTGGCAATTTTCTTACCGTTAAGGACGATTTGACCACTTCTCAGGGCCTTGTAACTAACCTCGCCCAGGCTTTTGAGCTCTCCTTTGGGATAATCCATGCCGTAATCATAGATCTGAGTATAAATATCGGCATCCTTGACGGCGGTATACCTCGCCATCTCTTCATTGAGGATAGGAATGGGTATTCCGATCCCAACGTAAAGGGACACACCGTATCCAAGCATACTCGCTCCTACCAGCCATTTGGGTGACATTTCCTTAAGATTGCCAATCGTCGCAATGGTACCCGCCCCTTCCCGGGGGACGCCGTTTTCGCCCCTCAAGGCGTGGGGATTGTGCTGTGTCCCCTGCCAGGCCACATATCCCTGCGCCCCGCCCAGAAAGATCCGCGTCCCCAAGCCGATGGTCTTGTAGTTGGGATCGTTGAAAAGGGGGCTCAATTGGCCCGCAGTCGCGTAGTTGGCATTGGCCATGCGGGGCCGGAGCATTCCCATGTAGGTATAAATCGTCTTGTCGGACATGTTTACAGCACAGCTGTAATTCTGATAGGCGTTCCGGGGATTGAAAAGGATGGCGTCCCGCATATCGAAAAGGGTCATGTTCTTCTCTTGCTTACGGGCGGGATAACAGTCCGTTCCGTAACCCTCCATCCGCAGCCGGATTACATTGCCCGCCACGAGATCTTCGATTACATGTCCCCCACCATAGTGAAATTCACCCGGATAGACGCTGTTGAGAGGATCACCTTCGGCGACCTCCGTCGCCCCGATATAACAATCGACGGCGGCGACGCCCCCGTAGGCGAGGACGTCATTAAGCCAAACACGGGAGGCCTTGATCTTTGGGGAGGTATGACCGAAATTAAGAAAAGCCCCCGAAGAACACATGGGGCTGAATGTCCCCGTCGTTACGACATCCACCCGACGGGCCGCTTCCGCGTCTCCATGGCGTTCCACCACATCGATCATTTCTTCGGCGGTCACCACCACCGCCTTGCCCTGCCGGATCTTTTCGTTAATTTCCTGGTAGGTTTTGCTCGCCTTGTACTTTTTCATCAACTTAACCCCGTTATTCTGTATGGCCGAAGCCGCCT
>DMAT01000257.1 GCA_003451635.1 Syntrophus sp. (in: bacteria)
GAAGAGGGGACAGGGACTACCTTTACCCTCTATTTCCCCGTCACGAGGGAGGAACTCTCAAAAGTGAAAGATGCCGTATCATCATCAATCTACAAGGGCAGAGGTGAATCAATCCTGGTAGTGGATGATGTGAGGGAGCAAAGAGAACTTGCCATGAGCATCCTGGAATGGCTCGGGTATCAGGTCGAGGTTCTTTCCAGTGGCGAAGAAGCGATTGGCTACCTCAAGAGCAAAAAGGCGGATCTGGTTGTATTGGACATGATCATGGAGCCGGGAATAGACGGTCTTGAAACCTACAAGAGAATACTCGAAATCAGTCCTAAACAGAAAGCCATTATTGTGAGCGGATTTTCGGAAACCGACCGGGTCAAGAAGGCGCTGGAAATTGGCGCCGGATCTTTTGTCCGGAAGCCATATATCCTGGAAAAAATAGGATTAGCAGTCAGAGCGGAACTTGATAAATTATAGGACCATCTCAATGAGATGGGGTCCGGGCTCTTCGATTGCCCGTTGCAGTTCCTCGGCGAGATCTTCGGCCATGGTTACCGATACGGCAGGCACGCCCATTCCCTGACTGACGCTAACCCAGTCGATGGCAGGGTTTCCCAGATCGCTCAGTGACAGTGATTTCGGCCCCGGCGCGGTACACCCGGCCCGCATCATTTCCACCTGCAGGATGAAATAACTACGGTTCGAGCAGATCAGGGTGGTCACATTCAAGTCTTCCCTGGCCTGAGTCCATAGCCCTTGAACGGTGTACATGGCGCTGCCGTCGGCCTCGAGATTGATAACGGCACGGTCGGGACAGGCTACGGCGGCTCCGGTCGCACAGGGAATGCCCTGACCTATGGCCCCCCCGGTGATGGTGATGAAACTGTGGGGTCCAACCGTTGCCGCTTGCGGGTAATAGGCAAAAGCCGACGTCAGGCCCTCCTCGACAATGATGGCATGATCCGGCTGAAGCGCCGCAAGGACAGTGCAGGCCTTCTCGGCGGTCAGCTTTCCCTCGGGGACCGGGGGGCGGTCGTAAATAGAAACCATCGCCCGGAGGTCATTTCCCGCTAGCGGTGCATGCAGGGCATCGGCCAGTACTTCCAGAGCAAGGGCGGCGTCCTGGCCTTCCCCGGCGATGCGTATCTTGCGGCTGGCCGGATCCAGCAGGTAGCTTGCCCCGTTTTCATATCCGAAGAAGGCCACGGGCTCTCTCGCACCGGCCATGATCACCCCGTCGTATGTAGATAGTGCCGCTATCGCCTGTTCCGGGAAATAGGGCACCCTTGGCAGGAAAGGCAGACCGGCGCCTCGGTCCATATAGGCCGGGAATGTGACGGACATAAGATCGCACCCGGTGGCCGCTTTGATGCGGGCGGCGGCATGGAGGCCCCTTTTTCGCAGGGCCTTTCCATCCATAAGGATGACTGTTTTTCTTGCCGACTTCAGCAGCCCGACGGTTGTCTCAATACGATCAAAATCAATGGGCACACAGGATACCCGCGGCGGGGCAACCGGATCGTCGCTGCTCTGCACCCACTGGTGGTCGTGGGGAACAATAAGGCTGGCTATCTGCCCCTGGAGTGAGGCCTCAACGGCATCGGCCATATCCTGGGAAATGTTTTCGGCGTCTCGGCTTGTACACAGCCATCCGGAGACGGTTTCTGCCAGCCCCTCGATATTCATGGCCAGGGGTGCATCCGCTTCCCGGTGCCAGGTGGCATGATCGCCGATGACGTTTACAATGGGCGTCCGGGCGCGTCGCCCATTATGAAGATTGGCGATACCGTTGGCAAGTCCCGGTCCCAGATGGAGCAGGCACATGGCAGGATATTCCCGCATGCGGCCGTAGCCGTCCGCTGCGCCGGTGCAAACGCCTTCAAAAAGACAAAGAATCGGTCGAATGCCGGGTACGGCGTCAAACGCCATTACGATGGGCATCTCCGTGGTGCCTGCATTGGCAAAACAAACCTCGATCCCGCACGCAGCCGCCGTCTTTACGAGCACTTCCGCACCATTCATGGTTGTCCTCCTCTCCACCATTTCTATGGGGGTCATAGCCAATCTCCTTCATAATTATGAGGTGATCTTGAATCCATTGAATCTGTTGCCAAAGAAGTAGATCAGTGTCAATGTTAATTTATCCAACCTGACATTCAGTCTCCATCAGAGGGTGGGGAAACAACCCCCGTATCCGCTCCTTTATTTCGTACCAGGCGGGCGATTCTCGATTCCTCAACGCCTGCCTGGCGCAGGTCGTCAACTTCGGCGCCTCCCCGTTCATACATCTTGCAAAGAATTAACCGCAAATACTGCTGCCATCCGTCACCGATATTGTTGAGTGGATCAGTCCCCCATTTTTTGCGGGGATAGGGAATAATTGATGCGAGGAATGCCGATTCCACCGGTGTTAGCTCTGCCGGAGATTTCTTGAAGTAGTATTGCGCCGCCGGGCCGATGCCATAAATACCGTCACCCCACTCAATGATATTCAGATAAATTTCCATGATCCGTTCTTTAGAAAGGGTTTGCTCTAAAGCCATCGTAATAAATGACTCTTCAAACTTTCTGCTGAAGGTTCTTTCGGGTCTCAAATAGAGATTCTTGGCGAGCTGCATTGTAATCGTGCTTGCCCCCCTTACAACTCGACCTGCCTTGAGATTTTCCACAAAAGAATCTCTGATAGGCAAGGTACTGAATCCTCTGTGTTTGAAGAAACCGCCGTCTTCGGAAGTTATGACGGCAGGGACCACGGATTGAGGCATCCTGCTCAGCGGGATATAATCCGGATTATTTTCGCCGACGATAAAGGATACCCGTTTTCTGTCCGGCCGGCGGACGGTGTGCAGAAAAGGTGAATTGAGGGCCTTGATATTAATTTTCGTACTGAGGAAGAGCACCTTGATGGGCTCGTACTTCCCGTCAAAATTATACTTGAGGCTTTGCGGATCTTCCATATCCATGAAAAAATGGAATTTGCCGCTCAGATTCCCCTTTACTTTCAATCCGGGTAAATCCGGATAAAATTGCACCGGGATGGCGTCTATAGCTTTCCCAATCGAGAAATCAGGAAAATTCAGAAGCAAATCTATTTGGGGCCTCCTCTTGTTTGTGGCCCGCCCATTGATGGAAACTGGTTGCCCGCCAATGGTAATTTCACCATTTTGGATATCTGTCTGATCTTTATCGATTGTCCCCCTGGCATCAAACTTAACAAGGGTATCTTTTTTTAAGAAATCAGGGAACAGGACCTTTTTCTTTTCATGAACTGAAAAGATGCCGGACAAAGCAAAGGATACGGGTCCGTTTTTATCCGGGGTTCCCTTCGCGTCAGCAGTTATATAAATATCATCAAGAGGAACGCTGCTGCCAAGAAAAGGGGAGAGCAGGGCAAGACGAAAAGACTCGGCCTTGGCTTCAAACTCACCTGATTTTCTTTGAAAAGAAACATTGAGGCGTTCATCACCATCGCCCACCAGCTCGAAATAGCCTTGGCCGTCGTTTGGACTGGTCCGGATCACCATCTTTGTATAGGATTGTTTTACTTCACGTTTATCTGTACGAAAAAATAGCGTGAGGTTATTCACGGTCAGTTTAAGCGAACGGTTTTCAGTTGCGGAAGCTGTGGCTTGCGATCCGGGGGGATGCAGAGCCCCGGATAAATCCCAACCATCAGCATCCTGATGATAAAAAAATACTTCGAGATTGTTTGCCTCCACGCTGCTCACAGCTTTGGGAGAGAGTTTACCGGACAGAAGATAGTTCAGGGGACTGATTCGGGCCGTAATATCCGCTGCTTTAAGCCATAAGCGATTATCGGTCCTGAAAATGCTGATGTCCGATGCCCTGATGCCGAAAGGAAAGACATAGTGCAACCCCCCGATTGTGCACGGCAGTCCATATCTCTGTTGAACATGAATAATGAGATCAGGGGACTTTTGGCTTACATACCTGTCAAGCGCCCACGTGGAATAAATCAACCCTCCCAGGACCAGAATCCCGGCAAACAAGAGGAGTGGTTTTATGAAGCGCCGGACGTGACTCCATGACGCTCTTAAAATGCCGGCCATGAAAAGCTACCTTCAAAAAGTCATATGATGGAATATCCTTATCCCATTCCGCTGAAGACGGTCAATGGAAATCCCAATAATCGTGTCGTAATACGGAATGATGCCGTGTTATTCTTTCAGGTGATCAGCTTCCCGGAGATGAGCAAGATAAGTCATTGATAATGTTACATAAGTCTCTATAGCAGCCAGGAACAGGGATGTCAATTTTAGCCGAATGATATCGCATAGTTGAATGTGATTAGGCTCTAATCTTTTTCAGGTCGACTCCTTTTTACGCCATAATCATCAGGAATTATTCTTTGATTTTATGATGATTATGGCGTAATTTATGATAGATGAGTGTAATATTTCCCGCCCAGTTATCTGGAACGAATGTTAGGCCAATTCGCGATCATCTTTAGTAATTGTTTTGATCCATGTTTCGTAACAGCATTAGAACTAAAATCGCAACTATTGAAACAGAGACGCCGATGAGCAAAAGAGAGAATTCTTCATTAACTGTTGGACGAGGTAATTTCAATACCTTCCAAAGAGGCTTTAACACATGTTCTGCAATAGGGGGAACAGCGATTAATCCAAACAGGATACTTAACGCTCTTCCAATTTTTGCACTTAAGCGTGACTCTCTTAATGAAGCGTATGTTCCCCTGATTTCAAGAGAGTCACGGATTCGAGAACGAATAGCCTCTAATCCCATAGCATTCCAGCCACGTTCTAGCAAATGTATAATTTCACCAAAGGGGCTTGCCTCCGCCATTTCCTGCTCAAGTTTCAATAAATCCTGTCGGGCTGACAGTATTTCATCTTCTCTAGCATAGGTACTTACACGCTGAAGGAGTGCCCTGTGAAGCATATAGCCATATTCGAGCAGTTCCACTATGGATTGGTGTTCGTAGATCAAATGCCCTCGATTTGCATCCGCAAAAGGTTCTTGCTGCCGCAGGCCACTCAATGACCACACCCAAAGTGAGAGAGAACTAGAAATGTAGCAGGAAAAGTCCTGGAAGATCCGATTGTCGGCAGGCAAATGGCTATATTCTAAAGATGGGTTGGTAGCGTCAGATCTTAGCATGATGGACCTAAAAGCTACGGCATGTGCATCCTCGTTATCTTCTGCTGTCTCCCGTTGGTCTTGGAACCTTATTAGATGTATATGTGGTCTTCCAGACCAGAAACCTCCAATCTCCGGAATCCTTTGTTGGCCATAAAACAGAAATCTCCATCCTTTACGAGGCCGCCCCATAATGTATGCGACTGTGTGGAAAATGGTAAGAGCTAAAGAACTCAGCTGCTCGGAATGTTCTGGATCGTCAGAACTGCTGAGCGGTGCTAGATCGAAACTAAAATCTCCTCCATCTTCAGTTGATGTCCTTTGTGCGACAGCTAAGTCATGACCGCGCTCTAAACGTAGTAATGCAGCCCTCTGGTGGAATTTCCACTTACGCCCCGAATGATACCAGGCTCGACTAGCAAGTTTCGAAAGAGCTGGAGGCACATGTATACTATCAAATGGTTCCTGAAATAAATTGACAGCGCCTGTAATGAAATCACTCAGATTAACGTCGTGGTCCGGAGAGATGGTCCTGAACTCCAAAATGACTACTCCAGATTCGAATATAACTATAGTCGGATATAGTCGGATATATTTGCACTCGTCATCTCTGGTAAGATTACATTGACCAAGAAACAGCCTGACGTAAGGATGAGGTAGAGTCATTGCTGTGCCAAATAAACGTAGTTCACTTAACCTGAAGTGGCAGGCTTGCCACCAAGCTTCTTCAGCAAAATCGGAAAGTTCAGGAACATCATCTCCAGGCTCAAGAGTGAAAGTGAACTTTCCATGGTTGCCACCTGGAGCCGAGTTGATGATAGTATGACCCTTTCCGACGCCTTCCTTTACTCTCCAGACAGTCATTCCATCGCGATGCAATGCTAGATATGCCATTCCTGATTCAACTGAATGATCGGCAAGATACACGAGATCTACTTCATCTGTCTCGATGTAAGAAGTATAAGTATGCCAGATTTCCCATTCGTATAACTGCATTTTTTAACGATCCAGAATAAATTCCTGTTTAGCGTAATGTTTATATTGATCCTTATCATAACCCAAACGAGGTAGAAATTGCGGTATAGGACGCCGGAGAACATAGTCTCAATTTGGCAAAAATGACTAAAATATCATATTGTTAGTCCGTCATGCTATTTTTATAATGGTGTCTTATTCGGATCGGTATAATCCTCCGTTCGTTCGCAAGCAACGGGCTAATTAAGATCGTGGACAAGCTTAATTTTGGGAACTTTCAGTACGCCATCCACAATTTTTGAAAATACATCCTTGCGAAGTTCTTCGATTGACGCAGAACTCGGGCTGGCACAGCGTTGCTTCATGTCATCGTTTGCGACAAAATTTGCTGAACTTACGCCTCCAAACACATTTTGAATTCGGGAATTCTGACAGCGCTGATATTCGCCTCCCACTTTTCCACGAACTACTTCGTCATGCACCATCTTTCCATCAACAATTGCAGAAATGACATATCCATACTCGATTTCCGCTCCACCTGACACTACCTCATAAAGATATGAAGCATTGCGTGGCATCAGAAGCACCGCCGCTACCATATTAACTTCATGTGTTGCATACGTTATAGTCTGGGATCGTTCCGGCATAATCCTTTCATCATTACGCACCCGCTCAATCACCAATGTAATTGTTTTGGGACCTGATGACGAAACCCATTCAACTCCTCG
>DMAT01000215.1 GCA_003451635.1 Syntrophus sp. (in: bacteria)
TCGAACTGGCCGGCATCCATTCCGGGGACTCGGCCTGTGTAATCCCGCCGATCAGCATCTCCGCCCGTCACATGGACACCATCAACGACTATACGAGCCGGATCGCCGTGGAATTTGGCGTTATCGGCCTGATGAACATCCAGTACGCCATCGCCAACGACGTGGTTTATATCCTCGAGGCCAATCCCCGGGCATCCCGTACGGTGCCCCTGGTATCCAAGGTCTGCAATATCTCCATGGCCCGCATTGCCACCCAGGTCATCCTGGGCAAGAAGTTGGCGGACTTCAAGTTTAAAGCACGCGTGATTCCCCATTTCGGCGTCAAAGAGGCGGTTTTCCCCTTCAACATGTTCCAGGAAGTCGATCCCCTCCTGGGGCCGGAAATGCGCTCCACCGGCGAGGTGCTGGGGCTGGCCGATTCCTTCGGTCTGGCTTTCTACAAGGCTGAAGAAGCGGCGCAACAGGTTCTCCCCGGGGAGGGAACGGTACTGCTCACCGTCAATGACTGGGACAAAGGCGGGGTTCTTGAGGTCGCCCGGTGCTTCCATCAGTTGGGATTCCGGATCATGACCACGGCCGGAAACCACCGGTTCCTCGCCGAGGAAGGCATCCCCTCGGAAACCCTGCTTAAAATGCACGAGGGAAGACCGAATATCGTCGACGGCATCAAAAACGGCGGCATTCACCTGATCATCAATACTCCCAGCGGCAAGCTCAGCCAGCACGACGATTCCTACATCCGCAAGGCGGCGATCCAATATAAAATTCCCTATATCACCACCATTGCCGCCGCAGTGGCGGCCGTCAAGGGCATTACCGCCTTCCGAAAAGGGCATGGCCGGGCCAAGTCCCTCCAGAGTTATCATGCGGACATACGCTAATTTGGGCTTCATTGATCAAACTGAAAGGCGCTGCATATGAAGGAAGTGAGAGACAATTGCGGAATATTCGGGCTTTACTCCCAGTTTCCCGCTGTATTTGACATCTATAACGGCATCGATTTTCTCCAGCACCGGGGCCAGGAATACTGCGGAATCGCCACCTATGACCAGCATGTCCGCCAGGTAACCCATCATGGCAAGGTGGGTAATTCCTTCACGGAGCAGGACCTCCTCTACTTGACCGGCAACTGGGGAATCGGTCACGTCAGCCTCTGGGAAAGGCAACCCATGGCCTGGCAGTCCCGCCTCGGCAATATTTCCCTCGCCTTTAGCGGAAATGTCATCAACGCCGATGAAATGATCGCCGCCATGAAAGATCAGGGAAATTCCTTCTACCGGGGTTACAATATCGAGGTCATTGCCAAGACGATCATGGAGGCCGACGACATGGTCACGGGAATTGCCGCCCTTGCCGAGCGTATCAAGGGGGCCTATTCCCTGGTAGTGCTTGCCGCCGAGGGAATTTATGCAACCCGCGACGTCTATGGTTTCCGGCCCCTCATTCTCGGCAAGAACGGGACCCGCTGCGCCGTCAGTTCCGAGTCGCGGGCCATCCAGAATCTCGACATGGACATCGTCCGCGACGTTCACCCCGGGGAGATCGTCCTGATCAACGCCGAGGGATTCCATACCCTGAAACAGCTTCCCTCGCCCCGGAAGGCCCACTGTCCCTTTGAATGGGCCTACACGGCCAGCATCGATTCCATCATCGACGGCCTCTATGTTCAGGAGGCCCGAAACCACCTGGGCCAGGCGCTGGCCCAGCGGGATATTGATGAAAAAGACGTGGAAGCCGATATCGTCGCCCCCGTTCCCATGTCCGGTATCGGACACGCCCTTGGCTACCACCAACGTTCTCAGATCCGCTACCAGGATGTGTTTCTTTACAACCGCTACGCCGACCGAAGCTATACCCAGTCCAGCCAGATCGCCCGGGAAAAAATGGCGAAGCGGAAGATTTCCGTTCTTAAATACGCCGTGGAGGGCAAAAAGATCGTCATCTGCGACGATTCCATCGTCCGGGGGACCCAGATTCAGGACAAAGTGAGGGATTTAAAAAAGGCCGGAGCCAAGGAAGTTCACGTCCGGATCGCCTGCCCTCCCCTCCTGTATCCCTGCGATTTCGGCGTCTCGACGCGGACCATGGAAGAACTGGCCGCCCGCCAGTGTTTCCCCTCGGGAAACATCAATTGTATAGACGATCTCCGGAAACTGGAAGACTGGATTGCCGGTCAGATCGACGCCGATTCGGTAAGGTACAACAGCATCGATGCGTTTGTGGAAGCCATCGGCATTCCCCGGCGAGACCTCTGCCTGAAGTGCTGGGACGGCATCCGGCCACTTTTGCCATAAACTACCAATACCCATGGGGACAGATTTCAGATCTGTCCCCACAAACCTATCCCCACCCTAACCTTCCCCCCGAAGGGGAGAAAAATATAAGGGAAAATGCAATGTTCCACCCACCCCATCCCCCTTGCAAAGGGAGTGTGAATGACCACTGAAAATTTTGGAACATTTTTGTATTGACAGAAAATGATATTACGTGTAGTGACCGTCGGCAAATGATGGCCGATTGCCGATGGGAACAAATTTAACCAACAATAAAGATGTCGAGAGAAAAACGCTGCTGATCCTGAGAATCCTCAACGAGGTACAGGGGCCCGTAGGGTCGCGCCTGATCGCCCGGCGCATGCAGGAACTGGGCGTAACCGCCAGCGAACGGGCCGTCCGTTATCACCTGAAGCTGATGGACGAGCGGGGTTTGACGAAGCTCATCGGCCAGAAGGATGGTCGTATCATCACCAAGATGGGCATCGATGAAATTGGCGCCGCCCGGGTGGAGGACAAGGTCGGCCTGGCCATTTCCCGAATTGAGACCCTTGCCTTTCAGACCACTTTCGACCCGGGAAAACAGGAAGGATTGTTGCCCGTCAATATCTCTTTCTTTAATAATGCCGATTTCCCTGAGGCCCTTCGTATTATGTCCCCCGTCTTCGAGGCGGGGTTTGTGGTCAGCAACAGGGTAGCCGTTGCGGCAGCGGGAGATCGCCTCGGCCAGCTCATAGTCCCGGAAGGAAAAACCGGCATCGCCACTGTATGCAGCATCGTCGTCAACGGCGTCCTGTTGAAGCATGGCATCCCCATGGACTCCAAGTTCGCCGGCATTCTGCAGATTAAGAACCGTCAGCCATTGCGCTTTGTTGAGCTTATTTACTACTCCGGATCTTCCCTGGATCCTTCCGAAGCCTTCATCCGGGCCAACATGACCACCGTCCAAAGCACCATCCAGACCGGCAACGGCATGAGATTAGCTAACTTCCGTGAAATACCGTCTATTTGTTATCCATTGATGCGGGACATTCTCCAAAAAATGAAGGTTGCAGACATTCATGGCGTCTTCGTCATGGGCGAGGTCAGTGAACCAATTTGCGAGATCCCCGTGGATATGAATAAAATGGGGGTTATCCTCGCCGGGGGGCTGAACCCGGTCGCCTGTGTTCAGGAAGCGGGCATTATCGTGGAAAGTCGGGCCATGTCCACCGTAATGAATTACGGTGACCTGATGCCGTTTTCAGAAATAGAATAATAATATACACTATAAATTCAAGGAGGTAGGAGAAGCATGTCAGTTATCAAAGATGTTATTGACAAGGTCAAGCAGACCGATCCGGACCAGCCGGAATTCCATCAGGCCGTGGAAGAAGTCCTCGAAACCCTGGAGCCGACGACAAAGCGGCACCCGGAATTTGTGAAGGCCAACATTTACGAACGAATCGTGGAGCCGGAGCGGGCGATGCACTTTCGTGTTCCCTGGGTGGACGATAAGGGGAAAGTCATGGTCAACCGCGGCTTCCGTGTTCAGTTCAATAACGCCATCGGCCCTTTCAAGGGCGGTTTGCGTTTTCACCCTTCCGTCAACCTCGGCATTATAAAATTCCTCGGTTTTGAGCAGGTTTTCAAGAACTCCCTGA
>DMAT01000164.1 GCA_003451635.1 Syntrophus sp. (in: bacteria)
TAATTATGGTGTAATTATGATTAGCTTTTCATGGGACAACAGGAAAAATGAGGCCAATAAGAAAAGGCATGGGGTTTCATTCGACGAAGCCAAAACAGTGTTTTATGATGAGAACGCCATCAGGTATTTTGATCCGGACCACTCGGATGATGAAGACAGGTTTTTAATGGTGGGGTTGAGCAATAAGCTCAGAATTCTTACCGTATGCCATTGCTTCAGGGAAGAAGATTCGGTCATAAGGATTATCACAGCCAGAAAAGCCACGAAGAGCGAAGAAGACAATTATTGGAGAGAAAGAACATGAGAAAAGAATATGATTTCAGCAAAATGAAAGGTCAGAAGAATCCTTATATAAAGGAATTAAAGACCCAGGTTACCATTCGTCTCGATAAGGAAACCGTCGAGTATTTCAAAGTGTTAGCTAAAAATACTGGTATGTCATATCAGAATCTGATCAACTTATACTTGAGGGATTGTGTCGAAATGAAGAAAGAACCCATAATACAATGGTCTCACCCCGCGGGCAATTCGTGAAACTTCTCATTCGCGGAGGAAGTATCGCTGCCGGTTATAGTGTTGCCAAGAGTTATGTAGATATCATGATGGAATCTCTCTTGAATCAAGGGATCGAAGTGATTAACCGATCGAGATATAGAGAGACAACTTTTGATGGTGTTGACAGATTCTACCAGGACATTGATTTCTTTCAGCCTGACATCCTGCTCATCCAATTCGGTATCGATGATGCCTTCCAGTGTGTCTACCGCTCTGAGTTTCAGGAAAATCTTGTTCAGATGATCAGGTTGGCACGTGTGCGTTTCAATCCGTTTGTTCTTTTAGCTACTTCACACACTTTCGATGATCCCTATGATATGGACATCGTTAATATTTTTTATAGGTCTTTGAAGATTGTGGCTTCAGACATGAATTGTGAATTGATTCCGGTACATCACTACTGGGCAAGTTATCTTGATGAATATGCTCTAAAAAGCAAGGATCTTGTTCTATCAGATCCCAGATATCCAAATGAGAGGGGACATCGAATTATTGCAGAAACAGTGATGAAGGGGTTGAGCAAAATCATTGAAAACCCCTCTAAGGTCAAGTCCAGAAATATCGCTTCCGCACAGAATGAATAATGCCCTTCAAATACAAATAGAGAAGCAAAATGACCGGCTGTCGATGAAAACGGGTAGAAACATGCAGTGCCTTACTAATCAAAATCCCTTTCACGTTGCATCTGCGCTCCTTCCTGAAATGTGCTATGCAGCATTTTTGACAATCATCAAATCTTTCGATCCGAAATGGATAACAATCACTTCTCTTAGGACCCTCAATACTCATGGTACGATTACATCGAAGCATGACGCATCGTAAAGAAAAGGCGTGCCGGAAAGGCATATCCGAAAAGCGCATCAAAATGCCTGCCCGATGGGTGACTCGACTGAAAAGTGAGCCGGCTGCTCAACAATGACTGTCGTCAATCCTCATTCCTCGCCCAAAGGTCTCACGCCTCCACAAATGGAAATATCCATTGACAGGCAAAAACAGCACCCCTATACTCCGAGCGTCAAAAAGGAAGTTCTTATCAATCCGCCAACCAGGAGCGTTCGAAATAATGATATCTGTAGGCACCCCGCTGCTGTGGGGATTTTTCACTGTGTTCGTGATCGCCGCGTTGGCGATCGACTTCTTCGCGCTGCGCCAGCAGGGCGCGCACCGCGTTAGCATGAAAGAGGCCGGCATCTGGTCGCTGATCTGGGTGCTGGTGTCGTTCCTGTTTGTCGGCTGGCTGTGGTGGTACCTTGGCGGTCTCGATGGCAATGAACAGGCCGACGCCAAGGCGATGGAGTTCATCACCGGTTATCTTGTCGAAAAGGCGCTGGCGGTGGACAACATCTTCGTCTTCCTGATGGTGTTCACCTTCTTCGCGGTGCTGCCGGAATACCAGAAGCGCGTGCTGATGATCGGCATTCTGGGTGCGATCGTACTGCGCGCAATCCTGATCCTGGTCGGCGCCTGGCTGATCACGCAGTTCCACTGGATACTGTACTTGTTCGGCGCCTTCCTGGTGTTCACAGGCATCAAGATGTGGTGGGCGGCCGGGCGGGAGCCCGATCTGTCGAACAACCCGGCGCTGCGATTCATCCGCGCCCGCTTCAAGATCAGCCCCAACTACGACGGCGAGCGCTTTTTTGCCATGCACAGCGGCGTGAAGATGGCCACCCCGCTGCTGGTAGTGGTGGCGATGATCTGTATCGTCGACCTGATCTTCGCGGTGGATTCGATCCCGGCGATCTTTGCGATCACTACCGACCCGTTCATCGTGCTGACCTCCAACGTCTTTGCGATCCTCGGCCTGCGTGCGATGTACTTTCTGCTGGCGGGGATGCAGGAGCGCTTCCACCTGCTCTCGTACGGGCTGGCAATCGTACTGGTGTTGATCGGCGCCAAGATGCTGCTGATCGACATCTACAAGATCCCCGTGGCCTGGTCGCTCGGCGCCACGGCCACGGTGCTGGCGATGACGATGATCCTCTCGCTGGTGATCCCGGCCAAGGGCAAGGGCGGCGGCGCGTATCCGTTCGCGGCGAAGAAGGACAAGGATGTTGTCGGTTGACGGACAACAGTTATCGGTCAACCGCCTTACCGGCGCCCGATCCATTACAGCAGGCCGAAAGCGAGCGCAAACGCCAACATCGTTCATTTTTCAACTGAGCAGTTCGGGTAGAAGTATAGCACTTGTTGATAGCCAATTTTTTTAGTGGATTTTAAAACTGGTTGCCTTCCTGAATAGCGAGCATCCAGCAAATTTGACGAGTATCCAACCTTCAACCAGCATTCAACATCTGATGGTCAACTTCAACAGCCCAAGAGGAGAGAAATACTGTCGCGTTGGAGGATGCGGATCGAAAAATGTGAACTACGTGCCGGCTAAACCTGATGCTCCGTGACTTCCTTGGCGTTATATATGCTGAGGACAATCTTATCCGAAAACCAGTAAGCGCCGAAATTCATGACGTCGGCAAAAAAGAAGGCCATCATAACGCCCCCTTTCCCGTCAGACCCCCAAAAAGCAGTGCAGATTTGATGGAATTCATCTGTCCCCTCCTTGAGGTTTTAACCTTCTTAAGATGGGAACGAAGGGCATCCTCTTTCCTCCGCCGGGACGGGGATGCCCTTCGTGTTTTGGCGATTACGCCTGGTTGATGGCCGACAGTTGCCAGGGGTTATTTCCCACTGACCGCGTGAAGGTCCAGTATTCATCAAATTTCACCGGATCGGTCTTGCTGCCGGCGAGTACCTGTCCCGATGCCTCATCTACCGTATAATCCAGCAGATTGGCACAGAAGCGGACGGTGATAAAATCCTTGCCGGCCTCCTGCCAGCCCTCTGTGATCTCCACCGTCCGGACGGCGATATTTTCAAGTCGGTTGATCTGCTTCCTTAGCTTCAAATCGTCTGCGTCCTTTTGTAGAATTCCGAACATCTCGTCGGTGAGAGAAGTGCGGATCGTCGTGAGATCACGGCTCGCCCAGGCGCCCTGGACCTTGAAGAAGTTGTCCATGCCCTGATCCTTGAATTGCTGCTCATCGAATGCAGGGTCCATCTGACGGATATGGGCTAGACTGTCATCCAAATCGTTTTCGGCAGGCTGCGGGTTGCTATAGGCGGGTGCCGGGGTCGCCGATCCATAGGCGATCGGTTGCCGAGGTTGCGATGCCTCCCGATAGTAGGCCGGACCGGCAGTGACAGCCGCTTCCTGACGCTTCTTTTTAATGAACCACCAAATCCCGTAAAGAATTGCGCCGATCAGGATGATCTCAAACAGGCCAATCCCACTGCCGCCGACACCACTGGCACCGGCCATGCCCGTGTTCCGGAAGAGCATACCACCTATCATACCACCCAGGATGCCGCCGGCTAAGCCGCCCATCATGTTTCTCATGAAACCGCCGCTCTGAGGCTGACTCATGCCAGGGGCCGGAGCCGGAGCCACTTGCCGTGACGGGCTGGTTGCGCTTTTCGCCGGTGAACTCGGTGCGGAATAGGATCGCGAGCCCCGGCTGCCCGATGACTTGCTGCCGCCCGCACGGGCAAACGCATCAATCTCCAGAACATAGAACAGCAGCGTAAACAAGCTGACCGTCACCAGCCCAAATTTTACCCACTTTTCTGATAACATACTTACCTCCTTCTCATTTATGTGAGATGTGTTTTGTGATTAAGTCTGTACTTGATGCCTGATTGACACCCACAAAACCTGATGATGGTTTCGCCGGCGTCAATCGTAATAATATCTTTACGCTTGTTGAATTAAGATCTGACGGGAGGTGCCTTATTGCGGAAGGTATAACCTGTCTGGACGGAGGTGAATCTGGTTTTGTTTATATGGACGAGAGGCGC
>DMAT01000306.1 GCA_003451635.1 Syntrophus sp. (in: bacteria)
AAAACATCAGGTATTGTTGGATCATAATAAGGAAATAAAAAATAAAACGCAAGTAGAATGGAGCTTTTTTCCTTTTGAAGAAAAATTCAATGATCGCAATCCCCTGGAGAAAATAAATGAAGAGACACAGGATCAGAAAATTAAGGGCCGTAAACTTGATCCATAACAAGGGAATCAGGAGGCCTGCCCCGGAAACAATCAATACCCAGACCAGATAGTCCGACGCTTTCCATAGGGACAGGTCGCCAAAATCGGGGCTGGCAGGTTCCGAGATCCTGGACAGTGTTCGGCAAATAAGGAGGTTAACCAGGATGATCACGGACAGGCTGATCAGGGAAAGAGCAGGGAAGGTGTAGGTAAGGATACGCGCGATTTTGCCCGAATTTTCCTTTATATACTGCATCTGTTCCGAGGGAAGATCGAGTTGCCCATACAACTTGATGTTTTCTTGCACCATGCCGGCCACATAGACATATATCTGGTCCCAGGGAAGCTTTCCATAAAGGATGCTGTTGTAGATGAGGATAGCACCGATGAGGAAAATGCCCGCAAAAGCGGCAAGGGAAATCGTCCACCCTATGGTAAGGCCCCTTTTCATGATTTCGGACAGAACCATTCCCAGGGCGCCCAGAGCAAATAATATGGTAATGGCCGTCTGAGCAGCGATGGCATACTCCACTGCCCCCACAATCAACAGGGACAGGACAAAGACCAAGAAACCTTTAATTCTGCCGAGTTTTGTATAATAGAAGCAAATCGGAAGGGGGATCAGGATCAGCATCATGGTGCTAAGGAAAGGAACCAGGGTAACGGTTAGAAATGCGAGGGATGATATGAAAACACCCCGAAATACCTCAGCAATTAAGAAACGACTTCTTCCCGCGTCCACTGGCAACATCCGCCTTCTTACGATCTGACCGGAATGGATCCCCGCGTGGGTGCGTCCATTCCGGTCAAGAGTCGGGCGTATTTATAGGTCAACCTTCGGATACTGCAAAAGGCAACAGTGCGATGGTTCTGGCCCTTTTTACGGCGAGGGTAAGAGTTCGCTGGTGTTTGGAACAATTTCCGGTGATTCTTCTCGGCATAATCTTGCCACGTTCGGTGACGAAGTCCCTTAAGGTGTGGGGGTCCTTGTAATCAATCTTCAGATTGGAATCCGTACAGAACCGGCAGAATTTACGGCGTAGGAAAAATTTTTTCTGGGGCCTTTGCGGCCTTGAGCTTCTTACGGGTGTCACGTTTTTTACCTCCCCTTGATTATCCTGATGTTTCGGCGTCAGCCGGCGCCACGGAGTCCTTTTCCTCTTCGGCCTTTTCAGGACCGGCGGACGGGACAATAGCTTCCTCGGGCTTGGTTTCCTTTGCGGGCAAGTTGATTTCTGCTTCCAGGACCTTCAGATCAACAGCATCTTCCTTCTTGATGGTCATGTACTTGAGAATCTTATCGTCAATCTTGAAGTTTCTTTCCAATTCGTTGACGACATCAGTCTGGCCGGCGAAATCAAGCAAGATATAGTAACCTCTTAAATGCTTTTTGATTTCGTAGGCCAATTTCCGCTTGCCCCATTTTTCGACCTTGACCAGGATCCCTTTTCGTCCGGTAATGATGGCGCTGTACCTTTCAATCAAGGTGTGCAGTTCCTCATCAGGTATGTCGGCGGGGGTAATGAAGATGGTTTCGTATCTTCTTGGCATCTGTCCTCCTCTCGGCTCTAAAGCCCAGGCACCTGGCCTGGACAAGGAGTCCTGTTAAATTGTGTAAAACGAACGCGTTCACTACATCAGCTTTCTTCAGAAATCAAGGATTTTGTGAAATTAAAAATGGTGAAGGAATATCCTTGAAAATCGAAGCATATTCCGGTAAGTCAACAAAGCACCTGCAGATATCTCCGGCAGTGGGACAAGGGCGGTCATGAACTTCAGTAAATGGTTTTCATCAATGTCGATAGAGAGTAAGGGTCTCAGCTATCGCTTGACGATAATTTTCAGCCTTTTCTTTCTTGTTCCCCTCCTTGGTTTTTTCTTTTTTGCCATTAAATATGACATCCTTGCCGATGAATATATTCCTGTATACTTTATTTCCCTCCTCATCTTTTCCCTATTTGGTTACTCAATGGTCCGGAAGACCTTTGACGCTATTGCTGAGGTTTCTAAAAACGTATCTGAATCTTCAGCCCATCAGCTTTCGGGAACCCGGCAGGATGCCGCCAATGAGTTGGAAGGGATTGTCGTATCATTTCAGTTCCTCGAGAGGGAATTAAGATCAAGTTTCGGGCAGTTGCGTGAAAAAGCATCGCAGATTTCCACTCTGAAGGAACTATCTGATCTTTGTTATGTGACCTTTGATACGGAAGATCTGTTTTTCATAACTCTGGAAAGGGCCTTAAGACTCGTCAGCGCCGATATCGGTACGGTGTTGATTCTGGAGCGGCCCCGACGGGAAAACTTTATTGTCCAGGCCAGCATTGGCCATGGAGATAAAGTAAAAAAGGGGGACCGTATAGATTTTGGCGCCAGTATAGCGAAGTTTGCCGTGATAAACAAGTCTCCCCTCATAGTTACAGACATTGAGACGGATAATCGTTTCAGCCGCGTGAACAGGGAACATTACGGAACAAAATCATTCCTCTGCATGCCATTGAAAGGAATTAACACGGTCATTGGCGTCTTGACCATGTCGAGGAGATCGGAAGATAAGCCTTTTACCCAAGAAGATGCCGATATCCTAACTCCGTTGTTGAGCAATGCCGCTTTTACCTACGACAATCTGGCGCTGGTTAAGGCCGATGCGGAAAAGAACCAGCTTGTCAAAGTCATGGACATGGGATTTAAAATGATCGAGGCGAAAGCTATGGATCTCGATATGATCCACGCATTCTTTTCTCAGTTGCGTAGTGCAGTTCCTTTTGATCTGGTTATCATAATGATGGCCAGAAAAGATCATCCGTCCACTTTATATGTTTTTGATTATCTAGCAAGTATGTCTGTTGACCTGAGGAGGAACGTGGATTATCCTTGCCAAGGCTCCATACTCGACAAGGTCATGCAGCAGGGAAGTACGCTGATCATTAATCATTTGAAACAAAGCGACCATCCTGTTGAACAGGAGCTCTTTCACAAACAGCAGTTGCAATCAGTCGGCCTGTCTGCGTTGCATTGCGAGGGAGAAAACTCAGGTGTTCTCGTCCTGGGATCTCTGCAGGAAGGCGCCTTTTCGGAACGACAGGAACAGTTGGAGATGGTGGCCAGTCTGCTGTCCATGGCCCAGGAAAGAGACCGCCTTTCCGGCATGGTTGACAAAAGAGATCAGGAAATGGATTTTATGAAGCAAATAGGAAGTATTCTTGCCGCTTCGACATTTGATATTGATGAGGTTATCAAACATACCCTGCAAATGATCCAGACGGTTATTAATGTCGAAGCAGGTTCGCTGCTCCTTCTCGAAGATGATGAACTCGTTTTCAAGGAATCATTCAATTCCAACAAAAACGTTAACCTTGATGAACTTAAGAACCTTAAACTGAAGCTGGGGAGGGGTACCGCCGGTTATGTGGCGACAAGAGGAGAGCCGATCCTGATCCGGGATGTGCGGACGTCCCAATATTTTTATCCCCTCATGGATGAGAAGACTGGTTTTACGACCAAATCAGTGCTATGCGTTCCCCTGATTTCGAAGGGGAGGGTGCTGGGGGTGATCGAAGTACTCAATAAGCTCAAAGACGAATTCAACGAAGGGGATCTTCAGCTTCTTCAATCCATCGGTACGTCCGTGAGTATTGCCCTTGAAAATGCCAGATTATATCAGAAGACGCTGGCGATGGCAGAACAGGAGCGTTGTATCCGGGGTGTGTTTCAAAAGTTCGTTCCGAAAGAGGTGGTGGACCGGATTGTTCACAATGTGACG
>DMAT01000342.1 GCA_003451635.1 Syntrophus sp. (in: bacteria)
GACGTGTTCCATGACGAATTGGGAAAGGACCCAATCCAGAGATTCAATCATTCCTGGCGGCAACGCGCCACTCCAGGGAGTGATGTAGATAAGCATATCGCTATTTTCCCGGGACGACATATTGCCGATGTTCTGCCGAATACGCTCAATCCGTTTGGCCTTTAAAGAAACACTTAGGCGGTCATTCGGCAAGATATGATCGGGAAAGGCATACGATTGCAATGGCGGACCCAGGTCCGGATATTCCTCATGATCGGGTATTCTCGTTTTATCAGCAAACAATTTAACCAAGTCATCCAAAATATCTCTATTTTTTTGGAAGTCCACTTGCGCAACGGCATCCAAGGCATAATAACGGTTTATGCCACTAAGCAGCGCCGCCAGCCCCACGCCCAGCGAATTCCCAGGGCCGATTTCTGCCACCGCTTCGGGAAATCTCCCTGTGTCTGTGGTATGCCACTGGAGCAGATGTCGCATCCAGACGGCATAACAATAGGGCGCTGTCGCTATAGCAACCTGCCTACGCGAATGTCCGGTCAGAGATTCACGCATACGAAACAGCGTATGGTTTAAAAAAGGTGTATACGTCAAGAGGCCGGTTAAGAGCTTTCTTGCGAGGAAAATATTTATTTTAAGCGTGTTCATGAGTTATGGTTAGCAGAATACCGCGCACTTTCTATTTCTTGAATGCCGTAACCTCCAGCGAAGGTCCTAAGAGGCACCGGCTGCCGGAAATATACTGCAAAAAAGAAATCGCCATCCATATAAAGCTATTTAATACGCCTCCAAGGATCATTGAAATCGGGGAGTGATGATAGAGAGCCGCCCCTGAAAGCCGGGCATTCTGAATCTTAATAAGATGAAACCCTTGTTCAAAAAGATGTAATTTTATAAATGCAGGTGTAAACACATATTCGTGAAAGACTAGGAGTTGGTTTAAGATTGGTTTTTGCGTTAATTTCATCCGCGTCTTGATTATGCATCTATGGAAATATCCGTTGGGGAAGCGAAGATATAAAAGGCCGCCTGACCGAAGAAGTTTCATGGAACGCGAAATATCCGTCCATGGATCAATAATATGATCAATGACGTTAATCATAGTGATTGCGTCAAATAAATCCATTGTATTAAGATCCCGTAAAGTGCCAACCGCGACATCATTGCCAACCATTTCATGGGCTATGGCAACCGACTCTTTGGAGGGATCGATACCAAAAACTTTCCAGCCACGTTTTTTTGCCTCCCGAAGGAAAAATCCGCAACCGCAGCCGACATCGAGAAGGTGTCCTTTTTTTTGATATCTTTCAATTACATCCAAAATGTGACTGTAAAGATGCATTCTATCTCTTTCAGTCTGATCATTGGCGCAATTCCGGAAATAATCTTCGCTATAATACGATAAAATGTTTTCCTGTTCTTTTGATGTTCGTACGAGATAGATGAGGTGGCAGGAAGGGCATTGAAAATATGTGCGTTGATAAAACTGGAAATCGAAGCGGCCTGTTACTCCGCAATAGGGGCAGACGGCGACCTTCGACGTAGATAGGGGTGAATTATCGCAGATTCTCATAGACATGGATGGTGGCTTTGATCATTTGCTGGACCGAAAATTCGGCGGTTACTCTTTCCCTGGCTGTTTTGCCGAGGTCATCGGATAACATCGGATTGGATACAATGTTTATAATAGCTTGGGTGAGATTGGCAGTATTACGCGGCGGGATGAGGATGCCTTCTCTACCGTCCATAATCTGTTCGGTGATGCCATCAATTGCTGTGGCTACAATGGGCTTGCCCATGGCCATGGCTTCGAGGGTTACAATGGGGAAACCTTCCAAAACCGATGGAATAACGACCACATCCAAGGCACTCAGGATGTCCCTGATATCTGTTCTTTGGCCGGTAAAAAGGATACTATCCCGTATATTTAAATTTATTGCCAAATTTTCCAGATCTCGACGCAGTACTCCATCGCCGATCAGCACAAAACGGCTTTTTGGCAATGCCTGAACAAGGTCCGGAATGGCCTGAATAAAGTATTCGAAGCCTTTTTGCCAAACAAGGCGGCCGATGGCGCCAATGAGCAGATCCGCATCGGAAATATGAAATTCCTCCCGTATCCGACGTCGATTGTTCAACTGATTCTCAGGTCGGTAGAGGTCCGTTTCAATGCCGTTGTAGATCTTGATAACTTTCCCCGGCGCAACGCCATGCACCTGAATCATTGATTTCAAGAGAACATCGGAAACAACGAGAAAGCGATCCACAAAGCGCTCGGAGAAGCGATCAAATGCCGCGTAAAGGCAACGCTTCCAAGGACCGACATCGTAACCCTCCACAGGCATGGCAACGGTGGAGACACATTTTTTGCGCCCTGAGAGCCCTGCGGCCAGACGGGCGAAGAATTCCGCTCTTGCCCCTTGACCATGAACGATGTCTATTCGATGATCTTTAATGATTCTGGTCAGTTTTAGAAGATTAGCCACATTGTAACGGTTGGAGAAATCGACAGGGAAAAAGGTGCGGTTTTTAACAGTGATGGCCTTTTGAAAGGCATCATTCGGGGCCGTGGCTAAAAATGCCTCATAGCGGTCTTCGGGAAGACCATTGATGATCTGGGCAAAGACCCGTTCCCCGCCGCCGAATTCTATGCCGTCAATAACATAAAGAATCTTTGTTTTCATGTTCAGTCTTCAGGTTCGGTTCGCCCGGAAATGCGACCGCCTTGGTATTGTATGCGATATGGGGTTTGATCCAGAAGTGGCTTCAACATTGCCGGGTAAGGTCCGAACAGGTTCGCGTCAAAGGAGATATGGTTTTGCAGTACCTTTCCCATGCAACTATTCTGCGCTTCTTCCATCAAAGGGGTCCCGAATTCCTTTTCGATGTGGGCCAGAGCATAGTCTTCAAGGGTGGGATAGTGGAGGTAATCCTTTAATTCCATCCAGTCTTCCCAGAAGTAGCGCAACAGCATGCGCCGTGCCGGCTTGATGTTTACATGGAAAACGTAGGGCTCATACCAGAACAGAGGTTTATAATATAAGGGGAACCTGAGGGCTTCGAAACGGCCGGGGTGGATAAACCGGGCATCTTCGGAAAAAGTATGAATATATTCCTCGATATGAACCATTTCTCTTGGATCCTGATGGAAGGCGTCGCCGGAGAGATTTATGTGACGAAGGTAGATGAGATAATAACGGTGGGGATTCAGTCTGAGAATCCGCGCCCGCAATTCAGCAATTGGATGCTTACCGTCCGTATGGGCAACCATGTCGCCGTCCCAGCGGAGGACCCAACGAAATGATGTTTGTTTCAAGGCAAAATTCGAGAGATCGCAGTGGTGGAGGTCGGGTTTTCGCCACAGCTTCAGAAACCCTGTTTCTTTGCGGGCCATATCCTGAAGAATCTCGTAGGTGCCGTCGGTGGAGCCGTTATCAACTACGACGGCCTCATCGGCAATGCCTCGTATGGAAGCGATAGAGGCGTTGATCCAGTCCCGTTCATCCTTGACTCGCATATAAACGCTTATTCCTTGAGGTCGTCCGGGGGGAGGACTTGAAAGTCCTACGGGCGGCAAAAGGCTGATGAAGGATCTCAATGCCCGTGCGATATGATTTGTACGATGGGGTGACTGATTTGCTGTAATCCTCATTGTACGTGATGATGTCATCTCTGTCGCCTTTTTAGGAGATCATCGATGACCTGAATCAGATACCTGCTGAAGTAGGCGTTGCCCTGTTCATTCCAGTGCTGGTCATGTCTGAATATATATTGCTCCCTGCCTTCCTGAGGGACGACCTGCGTCCAGTCCCGATAAGACACGGCATTTATTTTCAGTTCTTTGATCATCTTTTCCCGGCAGGCTTGTATGGCCGGGCCCCCCGCATAAACGCCATCTTCTGGGAGTAAAACAGTGACAAAAGCCGCATTATGCTGATCGCAAAGCTTTTTCATCCGGAAGATGTAATCAAGAGCTACATCAATGTCCGACTGGGGAATGACAGGAATGGCCGTCTTAGTTTTGGGGCGCTTGAAGGCATACCAACTGCGTTTCATCAGGGCGTAGAAATGAGAGTTGTTGTTCAGCCATTCCCGCAGGGGGGCTGTTTGGGGGTTGCCGAAATTAACGACCAGATAACCGTTCTGGACGCGCAGCGATTCGGTGACACCGAGATCGTTCCAAAAGAAGAGGAGGATAACAAGATGGGGGTTATAATACGTTAACTGCCTTTTCAGGACACCCAGCTCGTTGATGCCGGCATACCCTGAAATGGACGTATTGAATATGTCCAACGACTTTCCAGAGGCCTTGAAGTGCTGGTAGGTCAAATCGCACATGCTTTTTCCTTCCGATACACCCTGGCCCATCCCATAGGAATCGCCCAAGACGAGGATGCGATTATCGGCCTTGTTATCCGGTTCCCGGCCTCGGAATCCTTCGGAGTTTGATTTGATCAGATAGTTGTAGTCCGGCTGACGGTGATATTTGACAACATTGGGAGTTAGGGCGTAACCATAGTCAGGAGATGAAATAAAAAGCCCCTTTTCAAAGCTGTAAAGTGGTTGGGGTAAAAAGAACCTCAAAGAAAATTCCGCAACAAAAGTCGAGATAACGCAGCTGAGAAGCAACGCAAGGAGCGTGAAAAATTTGTTTTTCATGTATTATGCTTCACCATCGCGACGGTAGTAACTTCAAAGCTGCTGTTTCTACCATCTCGGCAATCTGTGTCCTGCTGTACCTGCCGGCGATAAATGCTCTGCCTTTTTCCCCCATTTCTGCGCGTAAGGCTTCACTTTCCAGTAGGCTAATAATTCCTTGGGCCAGTGCGGCTGGATCTTCAGGTGGGACGAGCATAACGGCGCCACTGTCGGCAAAAAAGGCGCTTGTTTCTCCAACGTCAGTAGCCACGACAGGCTTCCCACATGCGAGATAATCGAAGATCTTTACGCCGGAACTGTCACCGGCGCTTTTGTGGAAAGGGGCGACGCAGATATCCATAACTGCACAATAGAAAGGTACACATTTATAAGGAACATGACCAGGAAAAATGAAATGGAACTCTAAATCACTCTCACTAACCATTGTTTGCCATGCATCTTTCATGGGTCCGTCACCAAGAACCAGAAATCGTACCTGCGGGTACCTTTGGATAATCACAGGAGCGGCTTCAATTAAGGTCTCAATTCCCTGATAACGGAGAAAAGTGCCGATAAAACCTATATATGTTAACGATTCATCGAACCCCAGTTTATGGCAACATTGGAGCTTATCCATGGGATGAAACATGTCAATGTTCGTGCCACTCGGCAAAACAGTTAATTTATCCCAAGGAACGCCTTCTAAGGTGCTCATTTCTTGGGCGATTTTTTGATTGACCGGTAGGAAGTGATCGCTTAAACGAAAAGTGATTTTATCGATGAGATGCACGGTGGTTCTCTTGACAAGATTTTTGGTCATGGCATATGCCCGGTGGGGACTGTCATTGATCTCGAGCATCACCGGAACGGAAAGAAATCTAGCGAGAATCATCGGGGTAAACGACCACATAATACGGACATAAATGATGTCTGGATAGTCTTTGCGCAGGGCAACACGTAATGCCCAAAAAAAGGAAACCAGCTGAAATGAAACGAACCTCAAAACAGGCAGGTCGATGAAAGGAACTGGGCAAACATGGGCCATTGTCTGTTGTTCTGGAGAGCCGATTTTAGGAATAAACAAATACACCTGGTGGCCGCGCTTGGTAAGATTATGAGTCAATTCGTATACCTTCATTGGCCCGCCTGCTTTGCCCTTGAAGCGTGCGTCATGCCAATAGGCAAATATAAAAAAACTTAAACTGTGCTTCAGTGCCGTTGATGCCACGTAATACCTTCCTTGCAGCCGTTCATATAATTTGACTTACATATGTGTCATATGTAAAAAAACAACAGTGACACAAATATTAGCTAAGTTTTGACCAAATACCTGAATTGAGTGCATTAGGATACGGAGGCATGTATTTTGAGAATTCTAATTGTTTCAAGCGCAGGAAGCATTCACACTCAAAGGTGGGCCATAGCACTTTCTGAGCGCGGGCACGATGTGACGATCTTTTCGCCAATTATTCATGTTGAGCGCAGAAACGGTGTCAAGGTCATAGAAGCCGGGAGGAACGCCTTTACAGAAAATCGTGCATATTCGCTATTTAAGCATTTTTTAAACGCAGCTCAAGTCAGGAAAACCATAAGCAAATTACGTCCTGATATTGTTCATGTTCACTCTTTTGATTATATTCATCCTTTATTTCTTGCTATACAATTTATATTGAAGAGTACTCCCGCAAAAATAGTTATCTCAACATGGGGTACCGATGTCATTTCGACGGAGGGAGAGCTCTCAGGATGGGACAAATTGTCAAAAAGGCTGTTGTTATCACGGGCCGCAAAAATCACGGCAACATCTCAATTTCTAGCATCACGCACCGCCGGGTTGACGAACGAGAGCAATCCCATTCATGTTATCCCCTTTGGTGTGGATTGCCAAATGTTTAAGCCTGTTAGTAAGGATGTAAGCCGTCAGCACAACAATATCAGGATTTCGTTTATCAAGCACCTCAATCCCAAGTATGGTCCGGATTATTTAGTTAAATCAATGGCTCTTATTCTGGCCAAACACAAGAATGCGGAATTGATAATGGCTGGTGCCGGTGAAATGAGAAATGGCCTAATTCAACTAGCAAAATCATTAAGCATAGCCGATCAGATAAATTTTATAGGGCCGATTCCTCATCAGCATGTCCCTTTATTGCTGAGACAAACCGACATCTTTGCTATGCCTTCAAATAGCGAATCATTTGGCGTGGCCGCCGTCGAAGCTCAAGCTATGGGAATCCCCGTTGTTGCAACCAATGTCGGTGGGATACCGGAAGTAGTTATCCACGGAGTCACAGGAATCCTGGTCGATCCGAAAAACGAACAACAACTTGCCGATGCTATTATGACACTAATTGAAAATCCTGAGCTGAGAATGAAAATTGGCAAGGCAGGCCGTCAACACGTTTTGGATAAATACGATTGGAATGCTAATGTTACAGCGATGG
>DMAT01000225.1 GCA_003451635.1 Syntrophus sp. (in: bacteria)
CTCATGTTCGCCAGAAAATCCGCCTTCGCCTGGGCCGCCGCCTCGGCAATCTCCTTGGCCGTCTGCAGCTCATCCTGCATCTTCCTGAGGGAGGTGATATCAACCATCCATCCCAGGGCGCCCGGTTGTCCCTCGTAGGTTGTCGGTAGGATGGTGAACATGACATCGACGGGATGCCCATCCTTTGCACGCATCTTGATTTCGTGATTTCGTACGAGACCATCCTGCTGCATTTTTGCGATCAGGGGCTCCCGTTCTTCTGGATTGAAGAAGATCTTTTCGGCGGGATCGCCGATCTTGATATCAAAGGTGTCAAGCAGGGCGGGATTGCCGAAGCGCAGTATCCCCTCCGTTGATATGGCCACTCCAATCGGGCTGCTGTCCATAATCCCCTGCAGCCGCTCACGCTCCTTGTGAATTGTTTCTTCCATTGCCTTGCGCGCAGTGATGTCGAGGAGAAATCCCATCATGCCCGGCTGCCCCTCGTGGACGATGGGCATGAACGTGACCAGACAGTCGAGGGGCTGCTGCCCCCGGCCGACCAACCTCATTTCCCGGTGGCGCACAAAGCCATGCTCCTTGACTTCCTGAACCAGCCGGGTACGATCCTCCTGCGACGTGTAAATGGGGGCCGCCGGATCACCCACATTCAGGCCGAACATCTCCAAGAACTCGGGATTTACATATTGGAAAATGCCGTTCACGGAAAATGCCGTTCCTACAGGGCTATGGTCGAGAATTTGCTGAAATGCCGCACGCTGATCTGCCAGCGCTTGTTCCGCCGCCTTCCGCTCCGTGATATCGTGGATGCTGGTAAGCAGATGCTGTACGCCGGACAGGGTGATCTTAATGAGAGTAATTTCGCACGGGAACTCCCTTCCGTTCTTGCGCTTGTGGATCCAGTCGAAGTGCAGCGGTGTGCTCATCTGCATAGCTGTCGAGATATACTCCAGGGCGGCTTCCTGAGACGGCCGCCCGTCAGGCTGGTTCGGGGGAGACAGCTCTACCGGTCCGCACTTGATGAGATCGTCAATGCTCGCGAAACCAAACATGGCCGCTGCGGTCTGATTGGCGTGGATGAAGCCACGTTCCGGCGACAGGATCAGCAGGCCGTCCGTTGAACTATTGAAGTAGGCGTTGACATATTCCTGGGCTTCCTTCCGCTCCGTAATGTCACGGAAAGACACCACCGTTCCTACGACAGCGCCGTTTTTGCGCATGGGCGTCGTCGCGTATTCGACGGGAATGGGCGTACCGTCCTTGCGCCAGAGCACTTCATTATCCACGGTGCGGGCGATGCCGTCCTGGGAAGTCAGATACATGGGGCATTGCCAAACAGGAAATTCCGAGCCGTCAGGATAGGCATAGTGAAACTCGGCATGAACGAGTTTACCGAGCATTTCTTCTTCCCCATAACCAAGAGCGGCGCATGCTGCCGGATTGACGAATGTTACTCTACCGTCATTGCCGACTCCAAAGATTCCCTCGCTGATGGCGCTTAGCAACAACCGGCTCCGCTCCTCGGCTTGTGTGATAAGCTCCTTTTGATTTTCCAGTTCATCCCTGCGGGCGGACAGTTGTCGCTCCGAAGCGGCAAGGGCCATGGTCTTTTCCTGGCTCTGTTCAAGGAGATGGCGCGTTTCGATGTTGGCGGCGAGGATTTCCATGCTCATGGCGATTACGGGCAGCGCCGCCTCCAGATATTCTTTCCGCTCCGGGGTAAACATGTCGAGGGCGCCCAGTTCCAGAACCCCCCGTGTCTTTTCCTGGTGAACGATCGGCCTGATCAGGAGGGTTTTGACATTTAGCGTGCCCATTCCCGTAGCGGCGCCGATCGCCTCATCCGAGGGAAGCTGCAGGCAGATTGTTTTCCCGTCGAGGGCCGCCTGGCCGACCAGCCCCTGACCCCAGGAAAAATTGCCCCTATGGACATCATGGTAGCAGGCATATCCCCCCACCCGCTGCAGATTATTTCCTTCGTCGTCGCCTAGATAAAAAGCACCGTAAACAAGCCCCATCACGGGGGCCAGCCGGGAAGTCAGGACGTTGCCGAATTCGGCAAAGGATGTGCACTGCTGGAGGGCCTGGGAGACCTCCGCGGCAAACGCCTTGATGCGGTTGCTCTCCTGCTGGCTCTGGGCCCCTTGCCTCAGTCTTTCCAAGGCCCGTCCGATCTCGCCCAACTCATTTTTCATCTCCTGGCCGGGCACGTCCTCACCGAGCCTCCCCGCCGTGATGTCCAGGATGCTTTCTTTTAAAGCGAGGAGGGGGCGGGTGATGGAAATAAAAAACATCAAGCTGATAGTAAATACAGACAATATGGCCGCACCGCTGACGATGAACATCAGGGAACGCATTGCCGAGACGGACGCTTCCGACTTGGCCAGCTCTTCCTTGCTGATCTTTTCGGCCAATACGACCAGGGCCTCCAGGGTTGCTCTCGTCTTGTTGAATATTTCTTGAAGGTCCTTGTTTTGCTGATGATATTTCCTGAACAGGCGATCCTGAACGGAAGGGTTGTTATTCCTGCTTAATTCGTTGATAGTCTGGGTAATGGCGTCATCGATCTGCTTTACCCCCTCCCATTCGGACTGGAGCTGTTGCCACAGCTTTTTTTCTTCCTCGCTCTCCTTGGGGAGGGAACCGTACAATGTCCAGGAAGTGCTGATCTTCAGCCATTCTTCCTTCTTTCTTTTGACGATGTCGGCAAACTTGTCCTGGGCCCGATAATCTTTATCCCACATGGAGGTTTCCATCGTTATCCGGTTGAGGACCGCCCTTCCTTCACTGATAGTGTGCAGCTCGATCACCGCGGGCAGCAAGTTGCCGGTAATCATGTTCAATGTGCGGGTGTTATTCACGATTGCCTGCTTGCCGGCCAGGATGATGGCCAGCATCGCTATCGTGACGCACCCGATGAGGATAAACATTTTTGTCCTGATGGTCGTGTTTCCCATGAACCTCATGCTGTCTTTACTTTTCACAAGCCCTTCCTTATTCTTCGACGATCCGGTATTTTTCCTCTTCGCCCGTGTGTTTTAAAAGGGAGTTTATTTCCTTTTTCAGTTCGATCATCCTTTCCTCGCGATCTATGGTCAGACGGTTGAATCGCTCCAACTCTTCCAACTGCTGTTTCAGTTTTTCGTCCAGATGTTTACGCTCCGTTATGTCCTCCCGGACTGATACATATTTGATTATTTCGCCGGCATTGTTGCGAATGGCGGATATGGAAGCCTGTTCCCAATAAAGTTGGCCGTCCTTCTTCCGGTTGCATATTTCCCCGTGCCATTCCTTGCCGCTCATAATAGTTTGCCAGAGATTCTGGTAAAATGCATCCCCGTGCACTCCCGATCGCAGGATGCGCGGTTTGCTTCCCAGTGCCTCTTTGGCGCTATACCCGGTCAAATTTTCAAATTTAGGGTTTACGTATTCGATTTGTCCTTCCCGATCGGTGATGACGACGGAGGAGGGACTTTGTTCCAGGGCGTTGGATAGAATATTTAATTGTTCGCTTGAGGCCTGCAGTTTTTCCAGCATCCCCTTGGCCCGCTCCCGTTCAATATTGGCATCCTGCATGATGCTCAAGGCCACGCGCTTGGCCTTTTTGAGCTCCTCCGTCCGGGCCTCCACCCGCTGTTCCAGGTTGTCATTGAGACGGTTCAATTCCTCTTCCGCCTGCTTGAGGCCCGTGATGTCAAATACGGTGGATCTGTTGGCCGCGAATTTGCCTTCATGATCCGTTATAACCTTAGAATTCACGACTACGGGAAAGATGGTTCCGTCTTTTCTGACCAGTTCATATTTCTGTTCGGCCACCCAGCCCTGTTTTTCCAGGAGGAGCATATTTAGATGAAACGCCTCCCGGCTCTCCGCAGTGATGAGGTCGGCAAAGTTCTTCCTGCCGATGATTTCGTCGCGGGTATATCCCAGCCATTGGAGTTCCGTGTCATTGACGAGGAGAAACACGCCATCCGGGGCGAGGGAGTGATATCCGCAGGGGGCGTTGTTGTAAAGATCGGTGATCTCCTCGGTATGCTTTTGCAGTTTCTCTTCCATCTCCTTGCGTGCGGAGATATCCTCGACGATGCCTGCCCAGGACATCGTTTTGCCTGCCCCATCCTTGAGGGCATTGGCGTGGATGGAAACCCAGATTGTCGTCCCGTCCTTTTTCCGGACCTGGGTTTCGAACTTTTCCACCCGACCGTATTCCTCAATGTTCCGATGCAGACGCAAACGGTCTTCGGGATTAACGTATATCTGTTCTCCCATGTCGGTGATGGCCGCGATCATCTCTTCGGCGTTTTCATAGCCGAAGATCTGCACCAGCGCCTTGTTGACGCCAAGGAAGCGTCCCCCCGGCGTGGACTGGAACATCCCTTCGACGGCATTGTCGAAGATGTTGCGGTATTTTTCTTCCGAAGCCTGTAGCACCTCTTCCATGCGCCGGCGTTTGCTGTCGCTGACCAGAATCCGCCGGGTTCCTAAGAAGAGGCCGCCAGCCCCGATGAACCACAGGAGGATATGACCCGCGGCAAGGCGCAGGGTATTGCCCCGCTCAATGGCCGTGAGCGGTTCCATGGGGATGGAAACGCTGATCCCGCCCCGGATATCCCCTTCATGGTAACCTTGTTTGGCATGACACGTGAGGCATGACTTTTCCGTTGCCAGGGGCTTCATATGGCGCAGATAAGCCTTGCCTTCAATTTCTTCTACGGAGTTGAATTCGGTCCTGCCCTGGGCAAACATCTGGAGGGCTTTGGTTTCCCAGGCATCGGGGGCGTTCTGTGGACGAATGGGCTTCAAACTGGTGATATGCCCGAGGATGCCGGATTCCTTCTTCATCAGTTCGTATAACTGACGCGTCATGTAGGCGGGATTCATCATGGTCAGACGCCGTCCCGATGGGGTGGAGATGTCGCGTTCGGAGATATCTTTAAGATAAGGATTGGGGGGCGTCGTTTCCGTTGCCGGGACATAGACGCGGCCGTGCATGGCGTTCCAGCGGCGGAAGGAGATGTCCTTCAGATAGGCGTATTGCGCCTGGGCAAGGGCGGTTTCCAATGTCTTTTCCTTCATTTGCTGGATATTCCACAGCGCCGACAACGCGATGGCCACGGTCCACAACACCAGGGCGGCAACTGCATAGCCCTTCATTTCCGGCGGTATCTTTCCTGGCTGAGAAGAAGACGGCATCTTATACCTCCTGGCCTTTGCCGGGGATTGCCGGCGCCGCTTCGTCCCATACGGGCGGATAGGTCGGAGGATGCCCAGCCTGGCGCATAAAGCGTTGATTTCCTCCTTCAGTTCGATTAACCGCGATTCCCGTCCGATCATGACGCTGTTGAACTCTTCCAGTTCCCGGGCCGTCTGGGCCAGGGCATCTTTCCCGGCAGCCAGCTCCCGGCGCTGGGCCAGGAGGAGTTCTTGCTGGGATTCCAGTTCATCTTTGCGGGCCCGCAACTGGTGCTCCGATGAGGCCAGGTCCAGGGCCTGGGCCTGACTTTTTGCAAGCAGTTCCCCCGTCATTATATTCCGCCGGAGGATGTCAATATTTAAGGCCAATGTCGGCATGAGATCATCCAGGAAGGTCCGTTGTTCAGTTGTAAAGTGCTTCAGCGCCCCCAGCTCGATCACCGCCAGCAGCGTATCCAACTGCATTACGGGCAGTAGCAGGATTTCACCGGGGTCGATATGTCCGCCCCCCCAGGTGATTCGTATCTGAGCGCTCTCAGAATCTGTGATGCTGAGAGGTTTCTTTTCGAGAGCGCACTGTCCGACCAGGCCCTGGCCGATCTCAAAATGACGGAGACCTGTCTCCGATTCCATGCGCCCATAGCCACCTACGGCGCGCAGGAGCCCCGCCTGCTCATCGAGAAGATAGAAGGCGCCGAAGGCGAACCCCGTCAGGGCCGCTGCCTGGGACATGAAGGTTTGCGCCAGGGCTTCGAAGCTTGCCGCCTTTTGCAGTTCGATGGCTATCTGGGACAGCCTGGCCTTGAGAGCCCCTCCTGTTTCCAGCATCCGGGCGTTTTCTCTGAGTTCTTCCTCGATTTGCTTACGCTTCCGGACGGCCTGTCTCAGGCGCCGGTTCCAGATCAGGACGAAGGTGACGACGGCGAGGAGGACCGACCCCAACAACCCGACAGCCTGCCAGTCAATGCCGTTTGCAGAGGATACGGCTGCCCCTTGCGCTATGGCCGGTGAAAACGGAGGGACCGAGAAAATAAGCACGAGGCTTGGCAGGATGATCAGTTTGTCAGTCATAATTTCCACTTTAATAAAATGATCAATCTATGGGGTCGCGATCGGATCAGCCCACGGGAGAAGAGGCAACCGCCGGTGCCGTCCGCGGCCTGATCCACTTCCTCAGCTTGCCGAAGAGCTCTTCGGGATCGATGGGCTTGCCGATGTGGTCGTTCATCCCCGCCTTCATGCACCGTTCGATGTCGGCGGCCATGACGTTCGCCGTCATAGCGATGATGGGCAGGTCCCGGAAGGGGTCTTTCTTCCTGATCTCCACCGTCGCCGTCACCCCGTCCATTACGGGCATCTGCATGTCCATGAGAATCACGTCGTAGGGACGTTTCTCAATCATGACCAGGGACTTTTCTCCGTCGGCGGCCACGTCGACGACAAACCCCGCATCGGTGAGGATTTCCGTGGCCAGCAGTTGGTTAAATTCATTGTCCTCCACCAGCAAGATCACAGAACCATTCAAAGCGCTTATGTTTTCCAGCATGGACGCCTCTTGTTGGCCTTCCGCTCCTTCCTTTGCCGTCCCCTTGCCCAGACGGGCGGTGAACCAGAAGGTG
>DMAT01000084.1 GCA_003451635.1 Syntrophus sp. (in: bacteria)
TAAAGGATTCACCAAAAAGGATGTCGCCGACCCTCTGAATGGCCGTGTATAGCTTTTCCGTCTCTTTATCCGGATGCAGGGCGAGATCGATGAGGATGGCCCTTCTGTCCCCGTAAAAGGGAAGGGAATACTCGTTGTTTCCCTTGCCGATCATGTCTTCTTTTTTGATGCCGGTCATGATTTCGACGGCTCGGTTCCAAGCAATGACTTTGCCATCCTTGTCGATAACCAGGGTGGCATCCGGCAGGAACTCGATGATGTCAGAGAGCCTCCGCCGGGATTCCCTCATCTCATTGTCCACTCTTTTCTGCTCCGTAATGTCCCGCGATATTGTATGGGTAAGCTTTCTGCCTTTCATTGGGATCGACGTGAGCATAACCTCCAGATATCTCTCTACCCCATCAAATCCTCTGTTGACCCACTCAAAACGATTTGATCCTTCATTAGTAGCAATCTCTATCATCCGCGTTGCCTTTTCAGATGAAAGTTCCCCATCGGGCTGTCTTTCCGGAGCCATGTCGGCAGGTGTTAAACACATAAGCATGGACTTGTCGGTACAGCCGGCGATCCTCAAGGCCGCTTCATTACAGTCGATGTATCTACCACCATCGATTAACAGATGGGCATCGGCAGATTCTTCAAAAAGCAGTCGAAATACCTCCTCACTTTCTTTTAAGGATTCTTCCATCTGCTTGCGCTCCGTGATATCACTGGCGATGCCCTCAAAGCCAATGACATTGCCGGTTTCATCTTTTAAAGGAACGGAATTTGTGGTGTGCCATCGCCAGGATCCGTCGGCGTGCTGCACGCGGTACTCGACTCCCGTTTGTCGTTGTCCCGTCTCGATCGATTTCCGTAGAAATGCCTCGCACCTGCCAAGATCATCAGGATGGACAAAGGGCCGGAATGGCTTTCCCACGACCTGATCAATCGGGTGACCCAAGAGCACGGTCCAACCGGGGGAGACAA
Source organism: Syntrophus sp. (in: bacteria) (assembly GCA_003451635.1). GTDB lineage: Bacteria > Desulfobacterota > Syntrophia > Syntrophales > UBA8958 > UBA8958. The sequence continues at coordinate 970 of DMAT01000084.1, forward strand.
AAGTAAAGATCCCGTCTGGGGTAAGTGTATAGATAATGTCATGGCTGTTCTCGATCAACAGGCGGTACTTCTCCTCGCGCTCTCTCAGCACTTCTCCCGCCCGTCTGCGCTCGGTGATATCCACAACGAAACTCAGGGATGCCGGCGAACCATCCCAGGCAATGACTCTTGAATTAATTTGCAGCCACTTTTCATTTCCCTCCGCCGTAACGATCCTGAAGGGATAGTCTGTTTCCAATACTTCACCCTTCATTCTTTTCAAATGACGTTCAAGAACCATCGAACGGTCCTCAGGATGAATAAATGAAATAAAGGGCCTGGCGGTAATAATGTCTTGTGAATGTCCAAGTATCTTCTCAAGGGCGGGATTGGCGTATTGTATCCGCTCGCCCTGGGCAATCAGTATTCCTTCTCCGGCGCTCTCAAACAAATGACGATATTTTTCTTCACTCCTCCGCAGCGCCTCCTCTGTCCGACTGCTTTCTGACTCCCCGCGTTCCAATTCCCCTATTTTCTGCTTCAAGATGGATATCTCTTCGATCAGTTCTTGATTTGTTTTGGCTGGGTCGTTCATGTGCCCCCTCTTTGATAAACGGCGCCGTTTGGAAAGAAATCCGGGTGGTGTTTGTTACGGTATTTATTGGCTTATGTGGAGGCTACCGATGACACAGGCTACCGGATACTCATTGAGATGTCAAATAGAATATGTATCCTATAAAACCTTCATGAAAAGCTTGCTGACTCCTTTTTCCACCACAGAGAGTTTCTTGGCGAGACTATAGGATAGATCTATATCACGTCCACGGATAAATGGCCCGCGATCCGTCACTATTGCATCTACAGCCTTACCCGTCGCGGGATTTTCTATCTGAACGCGAGTTCCCAAAGGTAAATTACGATGAGCGATTGTGTCTTTATGCATATCGAACGGCTTCCCGTTGGACATCACCTTGCCGTGATATTGCGCTCCATACCAACTTGCGACAACTGTTTCCTTATTATCCAATGGCGGCGAGTCCACACGAATTCGCAATTTCTGACCAACTTGAAGGGCATTGGGATTCAGCATTCCATTATCCTTGATAATCGTATCAACAGGGATATGAAATTTCTCCCTGGATAGTTTCCAGAGGGTGTCCCCAGGCTTGATGGTGTATTCAATCGATTGATTGTTGTTGACATTATGCGAAGGCGGACTCACTTTTAATTCCCCATGAACCTCGTTCAACTTGGCTTGAAAGGACCCGGGGCCCTCGACCGTCTTGCCCTCCTTAATGTACCATTGTCCCGTATTCTTGAATTTAGCGACGGCGTGGGGATTCAATTTGCGAAATTCATCCCAACTGAGGCCGAGAAGTCTAGTTACCTGGCCAATCGGGTCTCCTTTCTGAATCTCGTATTTCATCGAATGCTCCTCCTTTGTATCATTATTATTGATATGAGTGGCGATCAATTAAGGACTGAATGTAATGCAGACATTGTGCCATGATACATAGCAATATATTGTCTAATTATTTCAACGAGGAAAGAGATTCAGCATTAGCCATGAGGAAAGGATTGTTCAATAAATAATGGTATTTCTGACTAATTGTCAATAGTTTGACTTGCTTATTGACATTTAATTGGAGATAGCTGAAAAAGAGATGTTGGGAGAGGCTGTGCAAATAATACTGGCGATTGACGACATACTTGAAAATTTGATCACCATCTCCGCCTTGCTGAAGAATCACTGAAGGAGGATGAAGAACGATTCCATCAGCTCTTCGACAATATGGCCGACGGAATAGCCCACAATCTCCAAAATGTCCTTGGCATTATCGTCGGCTACTGCGAAACGCTCATTGATGACATGGATAAATCAAACCCCCTCAGGCATGAACTTGGGAATACCGTGAAGGGCGGCCAGAGGGCGC
>DMAT01000191.1 GCA_003451635.1 Syntrophus sp. (in: bacteria)
TATATCCATGAGGCCTTTCCTTGCCGAACAGTCCCAGGGCCTGCTTGTATTCCTCGGATAGATCCAGGCCGATGTCCAGCTTCGGGTCAACCATCTTGAAGCCCACATACATGTAGCTGACAAGTTGCAGCCCAGAGAAAGAACCATCCATGGAATCAAGCGTATATTTCTTGTCGGGGTTATTGACGTCCAGTCCTTGTCTGCCTTTTATGCCGATCTCGAAAGCAATATGCCTGACCTGCTCCAGCGATTTCTTTTTGAAGAATTGCAGCGCCGAAAGGCAGTAGAACATGGCGTCTTGTCTGAAGCCTTTTGATTTCAGATTGATTTCGGCTATCTCTCTCCTTAAGTCTTTTGCCATGCTGGCAATCTTCGTTGATTCATCCAGATCTATTGCGATTATGAAATACTTCTCAGCCTTATCGAGTTTTCCTACATGGAAATAAGTATAGCCTAGTCCATATGCCGTCTGCTGGTCGTCCGGGTTGATCAAGAATGACTTCTCAAGGTATAAGATTGACTTTTCATAATCATTTTTCTTGCCGTAGAGGCCACCCAAATTTCGGAGAGCATAGGGATTTGAAGGCTCTATCTCAATAGCCCTCATGAAATTATCCTTGGCCTTCTCATCGTCAGCAAGCCTTGAATAGGCAAATCCGAGAGCCACATAAGCATTTGAGTGGTGAGGATAATATCTTATACATTCAGAAAGGGCTTCTACAGCTTTTTCGGGTTCGTCCAGTTCCGTATAGCACATGCCCAGATTGTACAGGATGTCCTGATTACCAGGATTGCTCTCGATGAGTTCTTCCAGCAAATCCTTTGCGCCCTCAAACTTGTGGGCCTCGATCAGCATCAACGCGTATTTTATGTCTTTCATCATTGTTCCTTAGGTCCTTCTTCGCGTCCTATAGCGCGTTATTAATCAATCTGGCAAGATTTAGTTAGTTTTCTCTATTTGTTGCCTGGTTTATAGCCAGTGCCAACGTATTTAGTGGTCTTGAGTGAGAAGACCAGTATTTCACCCTTGCCCACTTTTGCGTCTTCCACGATGGCCATTGCTTCCACATAAACCCCCGCCATTTCCAAGTCCTCCCGTTTCGCTTTGGCAACAGCAGCAATACGGGCGTCATCGGCTGACTGACTGCCTCCGAAAGCTTGCTTGACGATGTGGGTTACGGTTTGGGTTTCTCCAATGGCTGAGACGGGAAGGAGGAACAAAACAGCCAAAAAGGTGGCGAGGATAGTTCTCACAAAAACCTCCTTCGATTTGTCTTGGTCAAGAAATAAGGAAAAACTGCTTGAATGTCAACACGATTCCGGCACACGAGCAACATTACCCGCTGTGATTATTTGCTTTCTTGGACAATAAGCTTTTACCGGATACAGGAAGATCCAGGTAGCCTTCGCAACAGAGAAAACGGCTGCTTTGTTACAGTGCCTTTGCGTCCGTTTTCATGCCGCTGTTTTCAGACTGACATTCATGCCTGCCCTCGTGGCAAGGGTGACAAGCATTTCGAGACTAAACCTCTCCCATTTGCCTCTGACTAAGTCGGATATTCTTGCCTGGCTAACACAGAGAATTTTCGCAGCGTTGGCCTGTGTAATTTTCTTGGTTTCGATGAACTGGCGTAGCTTGTCCATAAGATCAGCACGCATCTGAAGAATTGCGGCCTCTTCCGGAGAATATCCAAGATCAATAAATACATTGCCAAAAGACTTAATAATTGCGTCACTCATAGATTATCCTCCAATTTGCAGCGGCTTCATCTTCATGGACGCATTATATAAGTTTTTGTATATTTTGCAAGACTAAATTTCCGAAGGATAAAGCCCCCTTGATTCTGCAAAAGAAATGTGTAAAGTGGCCATCATGAAATATTTTTCTAGCCCATCATTTGAAGAATTTGGAAAAACTCATTTTTTCTCTAAAAATGCTTACTCGCTTATCTGTTTGTTATTGGTTGGTTTATTTATTTTTATCCCGGTCACGGCCACGGCGGGTCCGATGGAAATCCGGATCGGCAAAGATACCCTCCAGTCCTTCATCGATGCGGCCTTCCCCCTGACCATTAAGCAGGAGATCGTCATCCTCGACGCTATCAAAGTACCATTGGCGGTTACCCTGTCCAATCCCGGAAAATTGCAGTTTGATAAACGGGTAGACGCCAAGACCACGGCCCTGACTATCGCCATGGACTTCGATGTGACCAGCAGCTCCGGACTGATTCAGCAGGTCCGCGGCCGGGTCAACGGCAATATCAGTATCTCTCTCTCCCCGGGGCAGGAAGACATCCTCCTTGCCTTCCAAGGAATCCAGTTGGATATCTCTCCCTTGCTGAAGCTCTTCATTGCGCCCTTATCCAAACCCGTCAAGGTTCCTCTCCCGAAGATCATCCCCATCAAGATCCAGGACAATACTGTCTATGGACGGTTCCAGGACCTCTCCCTAACGGTGGACGGTGAGGTCCTGATTGTGAAGGGGCAAGTCTTTTTCTCAAACAAACCGGATAAATGAATTTGCTCCCCGTATTGCCCCCTTTTGTCACAGCAAGTCAGACGGCTTTTTTCTCAACCAGCGCCACGCTGCAATAAGCAGCTCCGGGTGGCGGAGACCGACCTTCATTCTGATCCAGGGTTTTCTCACTGTCGCCGCATGGAGCAGGTCATCGAAGTCCCCAAAGCTAAGGTGACGCATCTTCTTGATAATCAATGCTTCCAGGGTAGTTTTGTTTTTCATCAGCGCCAGCAGATTATCTCTATATGCAGCAACTCCCTGTTTCCCCTTCATTATTGTCTCCACCGCCAAGACCCCGCTCATACAGGCCAGATCAATCCCGCCGCCGTGGAGGGGCGAGGTGAGGCCCGCGGCATCCCCGACCAGAAGAATATTTTCATGGACCAGGTCGGGAAGGATACAAGCGGGAATCAGCCCGCCGCCTTTCCTGAGAACGGTCGCCTCCCCCAGAGATTCCCTCTCCAATACTTCATGAAGTAAGCCCCTTATATCTAAAGTGAATTGCCTGTCAGCGCCACGTGCATAAACCACTCCCACGTTCGCTGTCTGTTCATCCCTGGGGAAAATCCAGTAATAACCCGGGAGATATTCCGGCTTGATATGGGATATGAATCCGACCTTGATCGTCTGCTGGAGGTGGGAAAAGTCACCCTCCAGGACGTACTGATGGGCCAGCAGACATTCCCGTTGATATTCCCGGGAAAACCCATAGGCCCGGGACGTCACGGACGGCGCTCCGCTCGCATCGAGGATCCAATCGTAATTAGTTTTTATTTCCGATAGCTTATCCGCGCCGATTTTTTCTCCCCTATGAATGACAACGCCGAGATTCTCCGCCTTTATCGCCAGATGCCGTTGCCAGGCGCGGCGATCCATCATCCAGAGGTTACGGTAGTCCCGGATGGCCAGCCGATGAACGCCCTGCGCCTCAAGGAGGATTGCCTCCACTTTATAGAGCAGACCGGCTTCAGGTTTTTCAAGAAGTCCCAGAGAATCAAAGATGCATTCGCCGCAGACGATATGATCGCCGATTTCTCCCTTCTCGAAGAGGACGACCTCCATGCCCTGCCGGGCAGCGGCAATCGCCCCGTACAGGCCTCCCGGCCCGCCACCGATAATCGCCAGACGTAGGCCCATGATCTGTTATTCCTCCCCTTTCCCCTGGCAGGCGATCCGGGCATAGCCCCCGTGCATCGATTTTCTCATAGCTTCTTCTGACATATTATTCCGTTTCAAAATCAAAGCCCTATCTTTGTTGGCATCGTCATCGGCTCCTCGACGTATGAACAATACGCCTTCGTCGCCTCTTCCTCGCCGCCTTGATATCATCTTTGATTTTGAAACTGAATTACCTCCTGATCAGTTTTTTTCCTGCTTTTCGAAAAGACTCATAGCGGGAAAGCACGTTTCCAAATAATATGTGGCACCCAATCATGCAACTTTTATTATTAAAATCTTTGACAAAACCAGCCTCGAAAGGATAGCTTAACAAGCCTGACCTTGGGAGAATGCCTGAATTTGAGGGGATAAATGGAAACACTGCCCTATCTTATCGTCATTATGCTGTTCGCTGGTTTTATCCAGGGATTTTCCGGTTTTGGTTCCGTTCTTCTCTCCCTGCCGTTACTTGCCTTTTTTTTGGACGTCAAGACGGCCATCCCCCTTGTGGCGCTAATGGGCGTCATCCTGACCATCTTTCTCCTCATTCCCCTCTGGAAAGATCTGGAATGGCCCCGGATATGGCCGCTTTTGCTCGGGGCCCTTCCCGGTGTTCCCATCGGCATCTTTTTACTGAAATCGCTAAACAGCCGGCTTCTTCTTACTTTTCTGGGATTGATCCTGGTCTGTTATTCCTTGTATAGTCTGCTCTTCAAGGTAGCCGGTCGAGCGTTGAACGTCCGCTGGGCCTATTTCAGCGGGTTTCTCGCCGGCTGTTTCGGCGGCGCCTTCAGTGCGGCGGGACCGCCGGTAATCGTTTATGTCTCCATCCAGTCCTGGCGCAAAGAGCTTATAAAATCAACCCTCCAGGGCTTTTTTCTCGTCTCCGGCCTGATGGTCATTATCGGCCAGGCCTTCACCGGCCTGATAACCGCTCAGGTGCTCAAACTTTTTCTCTACTCCCTCGCTCCCCTTGCGCTGGGAACTTATACCGGTCATTTCTTTTTCGGAAAGATCCGGGAAGAGACCTACCGTCGGGTCGTCTTGATTCTCCTGCTCTGCCTCGGTGTGTTCACTATCTGGAATGCCGCCTAGAGCTTGTCCGCAGCTAAAGATCAGCAGAGGATTTCCCTTCAGATTTATATGGATAAGACGATCCGGATGTGATATAGGCGCTTTCAATATTCACTACTCGCTACATCTTTTTTTTTCATCCTAAAATGCTTGGAGGCGGGACCATGGAAATCAAGATGCCCATCAAATTTCACGGCAACTATGTACTGTCGATCCGCAGCGGCGATCAGGAAGACCGGGAACGCTGCCAGAAGCTGACGATCCGCCAGCTTGCCACAGAAGAACAGCAGCATGCCTACAAGAATCTGTCCGCCGAAGAGACGCCCACCCACCAGATCACCTTTTACGATTTCGGGTGCAAGCGGATCATCGAGGGAATTATCAAGGAGAACGCTGAGGACAAGGCTTCCTTCCTGGTCAAGGAAAAGGAATACACCTTTATGCCCTTTGTGCCAAGAGGCTAAAGTAGCAGGTACTATTCATATTATTCACGACAGGACCTCCTGGGGCAGAGGAATATCCATGCAGGCATACAGAATTCACAATACAATCATTGTCGCCGATATTAAAGAGGAAGCCTGTGATTTTTATCGCCAGGAAATTGGTGGCGACCTGTCCGATCTTCCCGAGTTGATCGAAGAGCTGCCCTCCTTAATGGAGGTCTGCTGTGACGACGGAACCGCTAAAACGATCAAAACGCGCATCAACGAGGAGATGGACGCCCGCAACGCCTGGCTGAATATGGGCGTTCCCTGCGACCTCCACTGGCCATTTGTCATCGGGACCCTGCCATAGCAGGAAGATGCCGGTCCAGGATTATTTCGGGAAACAGGTTTTCTCAGCCCGGCGAGCTTCTTCTATAAGGCGCTGCACTCTTTTAAGATCCTTACGGAAACGGATGGGCAGGCCTTGCGTGTCCAGGGCGTTGGTCCGGGTGCAACTGTCCACCCCCGCCGGACGCACCCTGGCAATAGCGTCAAAGGTATTCTCCGGCGATAGACCACCGGCCAGGATCACCGGCAGCATGCTGATATTGACCAGCCAGGCAGCCACATCCCAGTCGCATGTTTCCCCCGTGATGCCCACAAAACCCTCCACCGGCTGTTCCGTATCATCACCGGCTCCGTCTTGAGTCCCCAGCACCGTATCGGTCATGAAATAATCGCTGACCGGCCCAAAAGCGTCAACGAGGGCGCCGATACCAATGCGGATGGCAGCGGCGGAGTTCGTCCCTGTCGCCGCCACCGGCAGCGGCAGGGAGCGCATGATTTGCACTTCGGGATAAAGGTTCCTGATTTTTTCCTGCAAAAAGACACATTTCTGAATGCATTCTAGTGTTTCTGTGTTTTTGCCATCTGGCGCCGGGATATGCTCACAAAAATGGATAATGTCCGGTTCGTAGTAGTCCAAAACCTTCAACACTTCATCCTCTGCGCTGAATAGCGGGATCAGGCTGCTTTTCGCCGACGTCCCCGCTGTTAATCGGACCACCTCACGGATGGCCGGATCGCGCCAATTTCCCCGGTCCAGGATCACGCTGCCGATGTGATCGACACCCAGCTCGATTAATTTTCCCGCCTCCCCTGGATCCTGGACTTCATAAATCTGAACGATCATTTTTTGCATGTCTTCCCCGGCTCTGCGGTCCTGATACGTTGCCGCTTCATTATGTCTAAGTGCTTACCCGGACCTACTATGTTTTCCTGCCGGGTTCAAGACCTATCATGGACGATTCATCTTCTCAGGCCATCCGGGTATCATTATGCTTCATTACGCATTTCTTGACAAGGCCCCGCCTGTATGTTACCCAGCAATGCAATTTAAGGAATGAAATAAAATGCTTATCCCGTCCTCATCCCTGCCGTTGCTGAAGGGTCGTTTCCCCTTTCGACTCGGCACAACCTCCTATATACTGCCCGACGCCATTGTCCCCAATGTCCTCTTCCTGGGGCCTCTGCTGGACGAAGTGGAACTGGTATTGTTTGAAAGCGGACGCGAAGACAACCTGCCCACCACCAGAGAGATCGAAGAATTGGCTATTCTGGCGGGGGAACAAAAACTGACCTACAATGTCCACCTACCCACGGATGTCCTGTTAGGCCACCCCGAGGCGGCAATCCGTCAACGGGCCTGCGCGACGATCATGCGCTTCTATGAGCGGACCATGCCTCTCCAGCCGACGATGTATTGCCTCCATCTGGAAAACAATACGCCGGGCGAAACCGCTCCCCCACAGATAGCCGACTGGCTGACCAACCTCCTCTATTCCCTGGAGGATCTTCTGGCGGCGGGGATGCGGCGCTCCCTGATCGGCATAGAGAACATCAATTACACCTTCCCCTGGATCTATCCACTTATCAGGGAGTTGGACCTGAACATATGCCTGGATATCGGTCATCTCCTCTTTCAGCATGAGGAACTGGAAACTTATTTATCCCTTTATGGCGACAAGACGATAATGCTTCATCTCCACGGCGTGGAAGGACAGCGGGACCACCGCTCTCTACAGGGCATCTCCGACGCGAACTGGCAAATTATCGCCGCGTTCCTGAGGGATTATCGCGGCGGTGTGTCCATCGAGGTCTTTTCTCAGGACGACCTTGCCCGTTCTTTGCAAAGGATGGAGGATATTTTATAATGGCCCAAATCGTGGTGATCACCGGGGGCAGCCGGAGCGGTAAAAGCACCTTCGCCCAGCAACTGGCCGAATCTCTTTCCGAAACAAGAACATACCTTGCTACCTGCCCGGTCATCGACGGGGAAATGGCGGATAGGATCGAGAAACACCGCCGGGACCGGCAAGACCGGCACTGGCATACTATTGAGGAGGAAATCGATCTGGCCGGCGCCCTTGGCCAGGCGGCGTGGGAAGGGAGCGGGAAGGGAGAAGTTGAAAATAAGAAGGAGGGGGTCATCCTCGTTGATTGCCTTACCCTCTGGATCAACAATCTCCTCTATCAAGCCGAAAGGCGGGGCGCCTCTTTGTCCGAAGCAGACATCGTCGCGGCATCCCAGGAAGTCCTGCAGGCAGGACGATCATATGAGGGCACCGTTATCTTTGTCAGCAACGAGGTCGGTCTGGGCATCGTTCCCGATCATTTCTCCGGAAGGCTTTTCCGTGACCTCGCCGGACGATGCAACCAGGTCTTTGCCAAGGAGGCCGACGCCGTGGTATTCATGGTCAGCGGCATCCCCATGTGGATTAAAGGAAAGGAACTTAGATAAGGTTATGAGATTGCTTGAAACGATCATACAGCAGATGCCCCGTATCGATGGGGAAGCCCGCTCCGCGGCCCGGGCGCGACTTGAACAGTTGACAATGCCCTACTGGGCCCTCGGCCGCCTTATGGACCTGGCCGAAGAACTTGCGGGAATGACGGGGAAAATGCCTCCGGTCGTGGCGCGGAAAACCATCGTCACCATGGCGGCGGACCACGGCATCACCGCCCAGGGGGTAAGCGGTTATCCCCGGGAAGTCACCGTGCAGATGGTGCACAATATCGTGAGCGGCGGGGCGAGTATCAACGCCCTGGCCCGCCTGGCGGGGGCCAGGGTCGTCGTTGTGGATATGGGGGTGGCCGGCGATCTTTCGGATCTGGCCCAAAAAGGACATATCATCTCGAAAAAGATCGGCAGTGGAACGGGGGACATGACCAAGGGACCGGCCATGAGTCGCGAGGATGCCCTTCGGGCCATTGAGGCGGGGATCGAGATCGCCCAGGAGCTGGGAGCGACGACGGATATCTTCGGTACCGGGGAAATGGGTATCGGGAACACCACCCCGAGCAGCGCCCTTGTGTCCATATATGGTCACATCCCGGTCAGCGAGGTCACCGGCCGGGGCACGGGGATCAACGACCAACAACTGGCCAACAAGATTGCCATGATTGAAAAGGCTATTCATATCAATGACCCGGAATTAACAGATCCCCTTGATATTCTTTCAAAAGTGGGGGGATACGAAATCGGTGGGATTGCCGGCCTGATCCTGGGGGCCGCCTCACAGCGGAAACCTATCCTGGTGGATGGGTTCATCTCCACGGCGGGGGCGTTAATCGCCGCCCATATCGAACCGCTCACCAAGGATTTTATGATCGCTTCCCACCGAAGCATGGAGATCGGTCACCGGATCGCTCTTGATTGTCTGGGCAAAAAGCCGCTCCTCGATCTGGATCTCCGCTTGGGAGAGGGAACCGGAGCAGCGTTGGCTATGCCCTTTGTCGAGGCCGCAGTGCGGATTCTGACGGAAGTGGCCACCTTCGCCGAGGCCAGCGTTTCCAAGGCAGGGGCATGAGAGCTTTCCTTGCGGCAATCCAGTTTCTGACCGTCATCCCTCTACCGGGGGGGAAAAACATCAGGGAGACTGATATCGAGAGGTCTGCGCCTTTCTTCCCCATAGTGGGCCTATTGATCGGCTGCCTGGTTGCCCTGTTCGACTTTTTCGTCTCCGGATTTTTCCCGCCCTTACCCGCCGCCGTACTGACGGTCCTGGTGCTCCTGACCATTACCGGCGGCCTCCACATGGACGGACTTGCCGATACCGCCGACGGCGTCTTCAGCGTCCGGTCCCGGGAGAGGATGCTGGAGATCATGCGGGACAGCCGCATTGGCGCCATGGGGGTCCTGGCCATCGTCTTCATTCTTGCCTTGAAAATCGCCGCCCTGGTGCCCTTGCCCCTCCCGCAACGCCTGGCAATCCTAGTTTTAATGCCCATCGGCGGCCGTTTCGCCATGCTCCTGATGTTGACGGCCCTGCCCTACGTCCGCAAAGGCGGGGGCCTGGCGACATTATTCATCAACCGGCGCTCCTGGATGAATCCTGCTTTTGCAATTATTTTTCTGGGGGCCGCCGGATGGTTTCTCGGCGCCTGGATGGGGCTGGTCGCCGCCCTGGCGGCGGTTGTCGCCGCCGGGTTGGTCTCCTGGTACATCTACCGAAAATTGGGTGGGTTTACCGGCGATACCATCGGCGCGGCTTCAGAAATTACGGAAACGGTCCTCGCCCTGGCCGGACTGGCCCTTATTAGCTGACAGCCAAGGTGGGGATGGGGTTGGGATTTTATGCCTCTTGAATATCAAATTCTTGCCGCCGTGCTCCTGGATCTGATCTGCGGGGATCCCCGCTGGCTTCCCCATCCGGTGAAGTTTATCGGGCGCTTCGCCCTTTTCTGTGAGCCCGCCTGCCGGAAAGCAGTCCCCAATCCGCGCCTGGCCGGGGTGATCACGGTTGTATTCGTATTGTCGGCAACCGCCTGTATTGCCTGGGGTATCGTCTTCGTGGCCGGATTTCTTCACCCCTGGCTGGGGGACGTCATCTCTATCCTGCTTATCTACACCACCCTGGCTGCCAAGGACCTCTCCCGGCATAGCATGGAGGTCTATGAGAGCCTCAAGGAGGGAGATCTACCCGAGGCGCGCCGCCGGGTGGGCAAAATCACGGGACGGGACACGGATATTCTCGATGAAAAAGGAGTTGTCCGGGCCACCGTGGAAAGCGTCGCCGAAAACACCGCCGACGGCGTCACGGCCCCCCTGCTTTTCGCCTTCATAGGAGGTCCGGTCGGGGCGCTTCTTTACAAGGCCGTCAACACCCTCGATTCGACCTTCGGCTATAAAAACGAACGCTACCGGGAGTTCGGCTGGGCCGCCGCCCGCCTGGACGATCTTGTCAACTATCTTCCCGCCCGCCTGACGGCGATCCTCGTCCCCGTCGCCGCCATTCTCGCCGGCTTAAATGCCCGTAATTCCATAAATATTCTCTTCCGGGACGCCCGTAATCATCCCAGCCCCAACTCCGGCTACCTGGAGGCAGCCATGGCCGGCGCCCTCGATGTGCAACTTGGGGGACTGAACTATTACTTCGGCCAGCCATCGGAGCGGCCAACCATGGGCGATCCCCTGCGCCCCCTGGAAAAACGTGATATTGTCAGGGTCAACACCCTGATGTTCGTTACTTACGCCCTCCTGCTGGCAGGATGCCTGGCTTTCCTAATCTGGAGATCATAAAACAGCCCAGTTCTTTTTACTTCCTAACGAAAAGCTAAACCGGAGCGGCCCAGTGGGCCGTGATCGGCTCTAGCGACTGGTCAGCCCTTTGCCAAAAACCCTTCATGAAATGAAACAATGCCTTCTGGAACCTTTTCGGTAAACGGCAAGGCAAAGAAAACTTCTTGAGGCACTCCCTCGTAAACCAGTGCTGGGAAGTTCCGGAAACCTAACCGCTTATAGTAGTCCGGATGACCCACAAGAACGCAACCTTGGCCGCCCAACTTTTTCAGTAAGGACAACCCTTCACCGATAAGGGATTTCCCAATTCCTTTTTTTTGATATTCCGGCAATACAGAAACCGGACCGAGGCCGTACCAGCCTATTGCACCGTCAGATATTGTTGCCGGCGAAAAAGCAATATGGCCTACTATCTTTCCATCAATCTCCACGACCAGTGAAACAGCCAGCGCATTGGCCCCACGTAATGCATTTATTATGAATTGTTCCGTATGATTACTGATTGCAAGATTCTTGAAGGCGGCTATCGTGACTTCGTTTATTGCCGCAATATCTGAAATTGTTTCATTCCTTATAATCAATTTAAACTCCTTATTCTCATAGGTTTTTTTATTTGAAGGCTAACACGAAAATCAGCCGCGAGTACAACGAGTCGGCTGGATTGCCTCGATATGGCTCTTCCTTATCCTTCCAGCCAGTAAAGCACTCCTTCTGGACACAAGAGCTGAAAATATCTTCTTATTAGTCTGTCACGTGTTGCAACCCCACCAGCGAGACAGGCCGCGATAATGACCCGAAAATCAATTTGATTATGTGCCTTACGCTCTTCACGTATGCAGAACTGCCCGTCTTGAAAACTGTCCATGTACTCGCAAGCTGCGATGAGGTCAACTTGAAGACGTCTATAAATAGCCCAGTCTTCGCTGATAGCACTCGGGAGCGGGAGGTGCGAGGACCTTAGCAAGGCGTATGCTTTCAACACGGCGTCCCTCTGAGATGCAACCTGCACCGGGGGAATTTTCCCACAAGTACTAATGATTTCCTTAACAATCTCATCAAATGTCTTGGGACGTTGAACTTCCCAATAGTCATTGAATTCGGTGACGGTTTCGATAGCGGATTGCGGGAAGCTGAAATTCCAATCAGGATTCAGAGCTAAGGGCAGGATGTGATGTGAAAGGGGCTTACAGGACCGTTTGTTTTCGATCTCGTATTTCAGCAGGGTGCCATTATGGTCCAACAAGTCAACCCGTCCGTTAAGTGCAAGCAGTTTCCTAACACAGCCTTTCATCTCGTTTTCAGGGCTCGATACGACTTCGTGGAAGGCTTCCGCGCACAGGAGAAACCGGTGTTTTTCAGCTATTTCATGTAAATCGCTGCTTCTGCAGCCCTGCAGGTAGGATTTATCAAGAACAATATGAATAGGCCCGTTCATGTCTTCTTATTCTTCTGCCATAACAAATTAATATACGAAAAACTGTGATTCACCCAACTGTCTGATTACAGTGTGATACATTCAAAAATATTTCAAGTATTATCATCAGGAAATTCAGGAGCTTTTGGGGCATAAAAACTTGGAAACGACCATGATATTCTCTCATGTGATGCGAGACATGACGACAGTACCGAAAAGTCCATTTGATCACCTCATGGAAGAATCAACGGGATGAGGGGGGCCATCCCGAGAGCCACTTTGGTGCACTGAATCGACTTAACTTAAATTCATTATTAAGCTATTGACGACTAACTTCACCGTTTTCCCTTTTTCTTGGCGGCCCGTTTATGGGGCGGAGCTTCCTTCGGGTTCCCACAAACCATATTTCTCTTTCGCCCACTTGCAGAAGGTGTGGGGCTGTATCCCCAATTCCCAGGAACTTGGCCGCATCTTTATGCTGCCTGAATCGGCCTGATGGCGTCCAAGGTGTTTTTTTCGAGAGATTCCGTCTCGTAAAGATCCAGCGCCCGCTGGGCGTTCAACCAGAACTCGGGCGAATTTCCGAAGAGACGGGACAGGCGAAGCGCCATAGATGGACTGACAGCCCGGCGTTCGCGAAGAAGTTCATTGACGGTCTGTCGCGAAACCTGCAGCTCCGAGGCCAGACGGGCTGCCGTCAAGCCATAATCAGGCAGGTAGTCTTCCCGAAGCATTTCGCCTGGATGGGTAGGCCTCATTTTTCTTTTTTCATCATTGGCAATAACAGTCATAGCAACCTCATCAGTGATAATCGGTGATTTCGACGTTGTGCGCGTCGCCGTCCATAAAATTGAAACAAATTCTCCATTGGTCATTGATGGAAATGGCATACTGACCCTCCCGATCACCTGACAGGGCATGCAGGCGATTTCCCGGAGGCGCCTTCAAATCAGCAATACTGTTTGCATAATCAATGTATTCCAGACGCCGGACAGCCCTTTTGATCAAGTCCGCGGGGATTCGTTTTGATCTCCCCGTCGTATAGAGTTCCTGAGTATGTTTGTCGGCGAATGTTTTGATCATTGCAATATTCGTAACGCATCACGTGACAGATGTCAAGCGATAATGGTTGATGATGATTCGTATTTTATTTGACTATCCCATCTTAATATGTATGATACGACAAAATAAAAAAGGGTGACTACGATGCATAAAATATTTTCTTTTACCGGGGCCCGGAAGATTGTCTTCGGCAATGGCTCCTTTCAGCAGCTTCCCGACCATATCCGGGAACTCCAGGCTAAGCGGCCCCTGATCGTCCTTGACAAACAACTGGCCGCCACGGGCATGAAAGAGCAAGTGACTGAATTGCTGAAGAAAAGCGGCATGGAGTGCCAGATTTTCGACAAGGTCGATCCGGAACCGAAAATCTCACTGGCCGATGAAGGGGCGAAGCTGGCCCTGAAGGCCAAGTGTGATATTATCGTCGGCATCGGCGGTGGAAGCGCCATGGACGTGGCCAAGGCCATTGCCGTCCTGGCAACCAACAAAGGCAAGGCCGTCGATTATCTCGGTCTGAACAAGGTCCCCGGTCCGGGACTCCCCAAGATCATGATTCCGACAACCGCAGGAACGGGCAGCGAGGTCACCTTTACTTCCGTCTTCGTTAGGCCGGATCTGAAAAAGAAGGAGGGGATGAACAGCCCCTTCCTTTACCCTGATCTGGCTCTGCTGGACCCGCTCCTGACCGTGAGCCTGCCCCCCGGTCCCACGGCGTCCACAGGAATTGACGCTTTATGTCACGCCATTGAATCCTATACGTCCATCAACGCCTCACCCATGAGCGAACTGCTCTCTCTGGAGGCCGTCGCCCTGATCGCCGAGAACCTGCGGACTGCCGTTCATGACGGGAGCAACATCGCCGCCCGGGAAAAGATGCTCCTCGGCAGCCTCTATGCCGGTCTGGGACTTGCCAATGCCGGGGTCACCGCCGTTCATTCCCTGTCTTACCCTCTGGGCGGGAAGTATGGCATCCCCCACGGTCTGGCCAACACGGTCCTGCTACCCCACGTCATGTCCTTCAATATTTCCGGGGCACAGGAAAAGTTCGTGGATATTGCCGAGGCAATGGGAGAAATGGTTGACGGCCTACCCCTCCGTGAGGCGGCCTATTTAGCCGTGGAAGCGGTCAACGCCCTTGTCGAAGACTGCGGAATTCAAACCAATCTGGAGGATCTGGGCATCTCGGAAGATGATTTTGAGGAGATGGCCAAAATCGCCATGACTGTTGCCCGCCCCCTGGCGAATAACCCCCGGCAGGTGACCCCGGAAGACGCCGTTGCGATCTACGAGGATGCGTTTTAATAATATAGAACAGAGTTTTTTAAGGAGGATTACGGAAAATGGCCGGTTTTGAGGTTTTCGGCAAGGAAGAAAGACAAGAAGTTATGGACGTCATGGAAACAGGCGTCCTGATGCGCTACGGATTCGATGCGGAACGGAAAGGGGTCTTCAAGGTCCGCCAGTTTGAAGAGGAAGTTGCCGCCTATTGCGGGGTCGGGTATGCCCTGGGGGTCACCTCCGGCTCGTCGGCCCTCAAGGTCGCCCTGACGGCTCTGGATGTCGGCCCGGGCGATGAAGTAATCGTCCCGGCCTTCACCTTCATCGCCACCTACGAGGCGGTCCTGGAGGCGGGCGCCATCCCCGTCATGGCCGACATCGACGACTCCCTTAACCTTGATCCCGATGATATCATAAATAAATTGACTCCTTACACCAAGGCGGTCATCCCCGTGCACATGTGCGGCGCCCCGGCGAACATCGAGCAGCTCGTCACGATTGCCCGTAAATCCAATCTCCTCGTCCTGGAAGACACCGCCCAGGCCGTCGGGGCCTCTTATCAGGGCAAAAAGCTTGGTACTTTCGGCGATATGGGGATCTTCAGCTTCGATTACTACAAAACCATTACCTCCGGGGAAGGAGGCATGGTCATCACGGACAGCAAGGAACTCTATGACCGGTCCGACTGGTACCACGACCACGGCCATGATCATAACTTCAAAGTCAGCCGGGCCATGGAAGGGCGATCCATTCTCGGTTTCAATTATCGGATGAACGAACTCCAGGGCGCCGTCGGTCTGGCCCAGTTCCGGAAACTGGACATGATTATCGCTGAGCAGAAGAAAAACAAGAATGCCGTCAAGGAGTTACTGAAGGATGTCCCGGGATTGAAATTCCGGAATATCCCCGATCCCGCCGGCGATACGGCTACCTTTTTGGGGTTCAACCTCCCCGACGCGGCGGCGACCGAGCGTTTTCAGGCTGCCCTGGCGGCGGAAGGCGTGGACATGGTCTGCTTCAAGAGGAATAAGTGGCACTATGTCCCAAACTGGGAGCACCTCCTGGCCTGGGCCACGGCGAATTCGAAGAAATTCCCCTTTACCTACCCCGCCTACCGGGGTAAGGTGGATTACAGCATCCGCCTGATTCCCAAGGCGGAAGACATCCTGGGCCGGACACTCTTCATGGGTATCCCGATCAAGATGTCGGCAGATAAATTGGACAAGATCGGCCAGGGGATCAAAAAAGCGGCCCTGCAAATTTGATGAACTTGTGAGAGGTAATTTATGATCGTTGTCACCGGTGGGGCCGGCTTCATCGGCAGCGCCTTTGTCTGGAAACTCAACCAGCAGGGCATCGATAACATTGTCATTGTGGACAACCTCGGAACCTCCGAGAAGTGGAAGAATCTCGTAAACTTACGATTTCTCGAATATATTCACAAAGACGATTTCCTCCAGATGATTTACGCCGATCAAGTCCCCTTTACGGCCCGGGCCATCATCCACCTGGGGGCGTGCTCCTCGACGACGGAACGGGACGCTGATTATCTTTGGCGGAACAATTACCTCTATACATGCCGGCTCGCCGACTGGGCGATCCGCAACGGAATCCGTTTCATCTACGCCAGC
>DMAT01000326.1 GCA_003451635.1 Syntrophus sp. (in: bacteria)
GGATACGAGTGACATGTATCCGAGAAAACAGATGGTAAGCGTCCTTTTTACCGATATTCGCGGTTTTGCCGGGATGGCGGAGGACATGACTCCAAAAGAGTTGTCCGAACTTATAAATCGCCATTATTTCTCCCCCCTTGACCAGATTATCTATGATTATCGCGGGACCCTCGATAAACACATCGGGGATGGCATCATGGGCATCTTCGGGGCGCCGAAAGCCGCAGATGATGACACGGTGCGGGCCGTCATGGCCGCCGTTCACATGCGCGACGAGATGGGGAAAATAAACAAGTATCTCGCCGACCAGGACCAGGGGAAACGTATTGCCGTGGGGATCGGCATCGGCACGGGAGAGGCGATGGTTGGCATCTTCGGGTCGGCAAAAAAGAAAGAATACACAGCCTTCGGACATCCCGTGAATATCGCCTCCCGCCTGGAGCACATGGCCCGGGAAGACCAGATTCTTATCTGTGAGCAGACCTATGAACGGGTTAAAGATCTTGTTGAAGCGGAAATAATGGGGGCCTTTACCCTCAGGGGCATGGACAAACCGGTCGAGGTCTTCAATATCATTGCCATGAAACGACCCTCTGAATAAGAAAACTACCAATTCTTGTCACCTTGAAATTCTGAATCCGGGATGTTGGATCTTGCTCTTGCCCCCACCGTTAGGCGTCCGGTATTTCTGCCAAGAAAAAGGTTGCTATGCCGGGGTTTATAGTATAGGTACGCCTCACCTGAAACCACAGGGACCCTCCCTGTGGTTTTTATTTTTTTTGAAAAGGAGTTCAGATCAAAACATGATAAGTGCATCAAACATAACCCTCGCCTACGGCAAGAGGATTCTCTTTAAAGACGTCAATATCCAGTTTATTCCGGGAAACTGCTACGGTCTCATCGGCGCCAACGGCACGGGGAAATCTACCTTTCTCAAGATTCTCTCCGGCGACATTGAGCCGGACAAGGGCGAAGTCACAATGGGCCACAGAGAGAGGCTGGCGGTATTGCAGCAGGATCAGTTCGCCTTCGATGAGGAGACGGTTTTCAACACCGTCATCATGGGTCACGCCAAGCTTTATAAGGTGATGGCCGAACGGGAGCCGATCTACGCCAAGGCGGATTATTCAGAGGAAGACGGCATTCGCTCCGCAGAACTGGAGGGCGAATTTGCGGAAATGAATGGCTACGAAGCCGAAGCCGAGGCGGCAGTGCTTTTAAACGGCCTCGGGATACCGGAAGAGCTGCGCAGCAGCAAGATGAGGGAACTGGAAAGTGGCGACAAGGTAAGGGTGCTTCTGGCCCAGGCGCTTTTCGGCAATCCGGGTGTACTGCTCCTCGATGAGCCCACCAACCATCTCGACCTTAAGTCCATCGCCTGGCTGGAGGAATTTTTAGGCCGCTTCCAGAACACGGTGATTGTTGTTTCTCATGACCGGCACTTTCTGAATCAGGTATGTACGCATATTGCGGATATCGACTTTGGTAAGATCAAGGTTTATGTGGGGAATTATGACTTCTGGTATCAAGCCAGCCAGCTCCACCTGAGGCAGAAGCAGGAGGCGAACGAGAAGGCAACGGACAAGGCCGACGAACTCAAAGAGTTCATCCGGCGTTTCAGCTCCAACGCTTCCAAGGCGAAGCAGGCCACGTCAAGGAAAAAGCTCTTGGAGAAACTTACCCTGGAAGACATACCCAGATCTTCGAGGAAATACCCCTATGTCGTCTTCAAGCCCGAAAGACCATGCGGCGATGTCATCCTGGAGATAAAGGGGCTTTCCAAGTCTATAGTCGGGGTACCCGTCTTGACCGACATCAATCTGAACGTCCGCAGGGGTGATAATATCGCCTTTGTCGGTGTCAACAGCCAAGCCAAGACGACCCTTTTCCAGATCCTGACCGGAGAGCTTATGCCGGACAGCGGGAGCTTCCGCTGGGGGGTGACCATAACCCCCACCTATTTTCCGAAGGACAGCAATACCTACTTTGACAACGACTTGAATCTGGTTGAGTGGCTCTGCCAGTATTCGCCACCTGCCGAGGGAGAGAGCTTTGCCAGGGGATTTCTGGGGAGGATGCTTTTTTCCGGAGAAGAGGCGCTGAAAAAGACGCGTGTCCTTTCCGGGGGCGAGCGGGTCCGTTGCATGCTCTCCAGAATGATGCTTACCGGCGCCAACGCCCTCATCATGGATGAACCTACCAATCATCTGGACCTCGAATCGATCACCGCTCTCAACAACGGTCTCATCGCCTTTCCGGAGGTGGTGCTCTTCAGCTCCCATGATCGTGAATTTGTCTCCACGGTGGCAAACCGGATCGTGGAAATAACGCCGGGCGGGATTATCGACAGGATTATGGGCTTTGAAGAATACCTGGAAGATGAAGAGATTGCCCGGGAACGGGATGAGCTTTTCCAGGGCCGCCAAGTCGCCGCCCTCTGATTTTTAAAGCCTCTGCTGATAAGTAAAAATACTGTCTTTTATGGAACCAAACAAGTATAGTCATCTGTGGAGACAAGAACATGATAATGCCCACAACCAAGAAAGTAAAAGAACAACCATCCGAAATCACTGTTGATCGAAGCGAAGTCGTGATCATCAGACATCTGCCCACTTGCCCCAAGTGCAAGTTGACTGACGACATATTTTTCTTCGATGTAACCTCCGAAATATACGAATGCCTCCGGTGTAATCTGAGGTTTCGTTTTGCCCACTAATAGTCGATCATATGGATTGAAGTAGATTATCCTTTCCTTTGCATTATTTGGGAATCAAGGCATTGTTGGCGGCGGAAATCGCCTCTGCTGCCGCCTTAACTGCGGCAGTTTCATCGATGCTCATTTCCACAGGGTAGATGTGTTCCCAACCGCTCATGGATAATACCACCGGCGCCCCGACCACGCCGTGCAACCCCAGCCACTCTCCCTCCAGTAAAACCTGTGCCGGGAGAACCTGCTGTCTACCAATCATCATTGACTCTACGATTTCGGCCACGGCGTGCGCTGCCACCACCTCTGTCGTGTGACCAGCCGTGAAGTGGGTGAAAAAGGGTTTTACCGCTGCTCGCAAATCGGGCGTAAGCGATTGCACCATATCGTAGGCAGCGCGAACCTGCCCGCTGCGCACCAGTTCCAGCATATGAATCTTATTCGTACGTATCTGCTGCGGCATATCGGCCAGCGATCGTTCGGCCCGCACCCGCTCCACAAGAGCCGCTACTTCTTGCGGCGATACGCCTTGCACTCGGACCTGGCTCCATATCGGTATCAAGAAATCGCCATGCTGCCCGAATATCCACGCTTCCACCTGAGGTCGGCGCACACCTAATTCCATTGCGATCTCGGCGCGCAGACGAAGTGTATCCGTCCACCCACCCGCGCCAAGTACCTGTTTCCGGCCCAGTCGCTCTGCAAATACTTTAACACCCAGTTCCACTGGATTCGATTGTACAATCACTGTTGGTGACAAACCCGGACGCGCGGCCAGCGCATCGGCAAACTCGACAAACATCCTGTAATTGGCTTGTCCAAGCGCCGAACGGTCCATCGACGCGTTGGGATCGGTGGAAACGGTGACTCCCGCCATCATCACTACCACATCGGCATTTACCTCCGATGGATCTAACACCAATTCGATCGTGGGCGCATCGTCTTCAAAGGCGTCTTCAAGATCGGACATCAGCCCCCACAACTCATTCTCACTGTGACCACCGCGATGGCCGACTAATTGTAACCGGGCTGATTCCGGCAAGACGCGTCGGTCAAGCAATTGAACGGCTAATTGGCGTCCGCAGCTTCCAGCCGCCCCGATAACAGCTACGTTCATGTCTTGTGTGTCCTCATTTCTGTTGTACATCTCTGGTTGTAAGGTCTGATATTCGTCAACAATTCAATTAGTCAACTCTTCTGACATAATTTTTCTACGATCACCATACTTTTGATGTCCACCTGTCAGATCTTTTCTTCTAATGCCAGGATGGGGCCGAAGATGCTCAGGGACAGCTCCTTAAAGGCTTCATCCAGGGGGGCTGTCACGGGGAAGCAGAGCTGTAAATAGTGGTCTTCCCCCTCCCCAGGCTGCTGATTATTTTCCCTGCCCTTATAACCTCGCCACTGGCTGAGCGCCGCCTTCATGGCCGCCTCCTCATCCTTGCCATTAAAGATTGCTTCCCCATAAGCCGCTGAGGTGCGGGGGAAAAACCGGAGGGGATGGTGGAGGCCCTCCCAGTAGATGGCGAGGAGTTTTGCGAGGTGCTCCTCGGGATTCGTCAGGGGAGGATATCGGCACGTCATGTCTTCTCCCATGTAGGTGCTCTGGCGGAGGCCTTCGGAATCCGGGGCCAGGTGGAGGAAGAGGTGGGTGATCCAGATCTGCAAGCGGTCATTGGCCTTGACCTTGGCGGGACGGAAATGGATGACGCCGTGGTCGTAGCGATGTTCGATCCTTCCGGTCAGGCGGTAGGGACCGATGGTGCCGTCGATAACCAGGTCGGCCAGGCGACGTCCGGATGCCAGGGGGGCAAGTCGGGCGAGGAAGGCGATTGCGGAACGATGCTGGTCTTCATAGCTGCAAATGCCGGGATTGCCGTGGGGGAGCCGCCCGGCGGCGAGGAGCGTTTCCTGCCGGTTCGGGATGTCCTGGCCGGAGAGTCCCTGGTCGATCAGTTCCCGGCGGAGCTGGTACTGTTCAAGGTTGCCGAGGGTGAAACGTTCCTTATCCTCCAGGATGACCTCATCATCTTCCAGGCGAATGCCGAGGCGCTCCTGGAGAAGATATCGGGCGGGATTTGCAAAAAAACGGCATAGGGCGGACAGGCTCACCGT
>DMAT01000325.1 GCA_003451635.1 Syntrophus sp. (in: bacteria)
TCCGGAAAAGTCGGGGCGGTTCAGCCTATCTCTTTCAGGAAGCTGTCCTCGCCCCCGCACACACCCCAAATCTCCCTACCCAAATTGCACCTTTCATCCCGTTGTCAACAGAAACAGAAAAAAGTCGAATGGATTGTTTTTACTGGACGCAAGGGGGAGGCCTTGAATGTTATCAAGTCGTTAGTGGCAAACATAATCTAAGTTTTTGAATTGCATTTGAAATATGCAGGTTTTGGAGGTTGATTTTTCTGAAGATCGGTTTTATGATGAGGCAAGGTCAGCAGGTGCATGGTCGTAGTGTCCGGTACAGACGGGAAACCAGTTGGTGAGTGGCTTAAATCGCATTGTATCGATTGGTGGGATCAGGTTAATCAAAGGAGACATATTCGACTCCGTAAAAAGAAGAGGAACAGGAAATGCTCAAGACAACTAAACTCATTTTATCAATAATGCTCTTTACCATTCTGTCTGCGGCGGTTTGCCACGGGCAGGCCGTCTTTATCGCAAGAAAGGCCCTGGGGGCAGTGCAACATCTGACCAGCTCCGTAACCAGCAGCGGTAGCGGTGCTGCGCAACAACAGGAAGTTGGTTCCGTTCTCCTGGAGGCCAATGCGAACAAGGTATACGCAACTGCCCTGCGGATCGTTCAGGAAAACCAGAAGTTCAAAATCGTATCCAGGGATGATGGAAACAAAAAATTTGATTTCACCGACGGCAAAAGGGAGGCGGCCATAAGGGTGAGTCAACTTCAGGATAATATCGCACAGATTCTTGTAAGCTCCGTTACTACATCGGGGAAGACGGAAAATCCCGGCTTTATTGTTAATGGTATCCTGCGAGTATGCAAGGAAATGAATATTCAGTGTTCCCCGGCCAGTAACTGAAGGAGGCGTCACGATGGTAAAAAAGGTCTTGGTAATTCTGGGAAGCCCAAGGAGAAAAGGCAATAGCGCTATTCTGGCAGAGCAGGTGACCAAAGGGGCAAAATCCGGCAAGGCAAAGGTCGAGACCATCTATCTGCACGGCAGGAACATTGCGCCCTGCAAAGCCTGTTTCGCCTGCCAGAAGAAAAACAGTAAGGGTTGTTCCATTCATGATGACATGCAGGATATTTATCTGAAACTGATTGAAGCTGATGCCTGGCTGATTGCCAGCCCTGTTTATTGGTTTACCATGTCGGCACAGACCAAGATATTTATGGACAGGTGTTTCGCATTGCCGGCTTACCAGCGTGATTGCTTCAAGGGCAAAAGGATCGCTATCGCCATGACCTATGGTGGTGAAGATCCATTCGATTCGGGTTGTGTCAACGCTTTGAGAACTTTTCAGGATGCCTTTGGGTATTTAGAATCCAATCTTGTCGGCATGGTCTATGGGAGTGCCATGGATGCCGGGCAGATCAAGTTAAATGAAAAAGTCATGCAAGAGGCCTTTGAGATGGGAAAGAAGCTTGTCTCAGAGTAATTGCTGCCTTAGTGGACATTGATGCCTTGAGATGACGATAAAGAATCGTGGGGATGATGGAAACATAAAAATGAATCGTCCGGATATGCTCTAAACGTATCATCAGAGAAAGTCCTATAACCAATATCTTGCAATCCTTCATAATCATTCCTCCTGAGTCCCATCAGTGATTCATCCTCCCGCTGATTGTTTAAAAATCGGGCTTGCCTTATATTACAATCGAAAGAAGGAAAGAACCCAAGGAGGTGCAGGAATGACAATCAAAAGGAATGAAAGAATTGAGTTCAATCCCCAGAAGGATCTCCTGGGCGGGATGTTGAAAAGAAGACAGAATCATCAGATTGTTATTGGGCTGAATTGATCGAAGGCATTGAAAATGAGACAAATTCATACAGCAATCAAGAGAACGGAAATAAAGACCAGGCAAAAAGCCAGAAAGGTCGGTGGGATCTGGGTTGATCCCATGAGTTTCCCGACTCTGACAGAACCATAAAGCAATCCCTTAGAAAGAGGAGGAAATGATCATGAGAAAGGCAAAAGAGACCAAGAAAATCTGGAAAGGCTGAATTGACCCCACCTGCACGCCCATGCATGTGAAGTAACGATTTCTGCATCGGCAAGATCATTGAAATCCCCCGTCCAATTTATGGATGGGGGATTTTTTTATTACCGCCATTGACAGCATTATCCCACTTATCTATAATCCCCCGAGTTTCCACTACCAACTAACTGAAAAGGAGATCATCA
Organism: Syntrophus sp. (in: bacteria); assembly: GCA_003451635.1. GTDB lineage: Bacteria > Desulfobacterota > Syntrophia > Syntrophales > UBA8958 > UBA8958. The sequence goes on from DMAT01000325.1 coordinate 2,212, forward strand.
TTCATGATCAGGAAAGAAGACTGCAAGCTATTGCCCAACATGACTGGTCATAAATGCTTCGGATGCGGACCTACGAATCATTCCGGCCTGAAAATGGAATTTTATACAAACGGTTCATCGATTCTTTCCTGGGTTACCGTCCCCGACCATCTGTGTGGATGGGAGAATCTGGTTCATGGCGGGGTCTTGTCAACCATGCTCGATGAAATCATGGCCAGAGCAATGATCCATTCGTTGAAGTCCCTTGGTCTGACAAAATCAATGACGGTAAATTTCATCAAACCTGTTCATGTTGGCAAAGAGGTCATGGTTGAAGGAAAGATCCTGGAAGGGAAAGAGGATCGGGAAGCCATAACGGAGGGTGTCATTTACGATGACAAAGGGGATGTTTGTACAAGATCAACAGGAACATTCATGCTGTTTTCTCCTCAAGCGATAAAACGTAAGGGTATTTCCAGCGATGATGTTATTGAATGGTTTGAAAAATATGTTGAAGTCAAATGATGACAGGGTGAGTGATTACTGAGAGAGGCGTTCCATGCAGAAGGTTATATTTCTAGTTGATATGAATGCCTTTTTCATAAGTTGTGAAATGACAAGGAATGATTCTCTGGTCGGAATACCAGCCGCTGTAGCCGGCGATCCGCAAAGGCGTTCAGGAATCATTCTTGCGGCAAACTATGAGGCAAGGGCATGTGGGGTCAGGACCGCCATGGTTCTTCATGAAGCCTTGAAACTTTGCCCCAAAATAACCCTGGTACCGCCGGATCATCGTTTCTATGAGCAGAAATCAAAAGAGGTCATGGAGTTACTGTCGAACTACACGCCGATTCTGGAACAGAACAGCATCGATGAGGCATGGCTTGATATGACGGGGGCGGAAGGACTCTTTGGTAAACCTGTGGAGGCGGCAAAACGTATCATGGATGAACTCAAAGACAGGCTTGGACTTTGGTGCTCAATCGGAATCGCTGAAAACAAGTTCCTTGCAAAAATGGCAGCGGAAATGAAGAAGCCCCTCGGCATCACCGAACTATGGGAACGTGATATTTCAGAAAAACTCTGGCCCCTCCCGGTGAAGGAAATGTACGGCATTGGCGGTAAAACCGCCGAGAAGCTGAACCGCATGGGAATACATACCATAAGCGAGCTTGCAGGGTTTGACATAAACCTCATTGTCAAAGCTTTCGGAAAATCCGGAAATGAAATTTATCTGCATGCAAACGGGATCGATAATTCCCCTGTTGTCGCTCACAAGGCCGGCGACATGAAGTCAATCGGACGCTCAACAACACTCCCGGAAGACATATCAGACATTGAGAGAGCAAAGACAGTTCTAATGGAGCTTGCTGATGATATTGGCATGACAACAAGAAGGCATGGCAAAAAAGGCCGCATCGTAAATGTCACCCTGAAATATTCGGATTTTCAGGTAGTCACAAGGCAGACAACCATTCCTGCGACCTGTACCACCAAGGACATATATCAGGCTGGCTGCGGCCTGCTTGAGCAAAATTGGGACAGGTCCCACCCCGTAAGATTAATCGGGATAAGCCTCTCGGGATTTCATGAAGACTGCTCTAGGGATCAGTTGTCATTTTTTGATCAAATGGAAGACAAGGTGAAGAACGAGAAAAACGAACTAATTGACAAGGCTATGGATAAAATAAGGAACAAGCATGGCGCTGAAATAATAACCTTCGCCGCATTGGTTAAGAAATAGCCGGCTGCGAGTACTCGTCTTTATTAAAGACACGTCTTTTGATTTGAAAGGCTGCGCCCCTTAAAAAGCCCCTTGACGAAACCGGCTCGTCAGGGGCTTTTGTTTTGCTGATAATCAAGTGATGCCAAAGATCACGCGTGCCGATGCAGTCCGATCTGATCATTGAGATACTCGTCTACCAATTCCAGCATGGCGCTGATTTTGAAAGGTTTTGAAAGGCAGGGGTAACCATATTTCAAAACGTCTTCGTCCAAATCACGTTTCACATTCCTTAATCCAAAAAATCCGCTGATATAGATCACTTTAATGCGGGGATGGTCCTTGCGTATCTTTTTGACCAATTCTATGCCGCTCATCTTGGGCATGACCACATCGGTAAAAACGAGATCCGGCTTGAATTCGAGAAAGGTTTGATAGCCGTTTTCGCCGTCTACGGCCACTCGCACATCATAGCCTTCCATTCTCAAGACATCGCGAAAGGTTTCCTGAAGGCCAAACTCATCTTCGACAACCAACACCTTTTTCTTCCTTCTGGCTTCTTCGTGCAGGCCCTTCTTCAGCAGGCTGGTTATTTCTTCATCGCTGACCCGGCTAATAAGATCGCTGACGTGATTCAGTCGCTGCTGCAAACTTTTCGCTTTATGTTCATTGCCGGGATTTAAATCGGGGTGATAAACCTTGCTCAACAAGTGATAGCTGGATTTGATGTACGACAGGGCGCTGTTGCTACCAAACGCGCTATATATTTCCCGGGATTTATCCAGCAGGCCTAAAAATATAAGTTCCCGCTCAAGTAGTATTATCTTATCCATTTTTCAATCATGCTCCCAGTTGCTTTTCATAGAACACACGTTCATGGGCGGCGGGGTACAGTAATCGGCGTCTGGATTTGAGCTCCCCTCCCCCCTTTATTTGCAAAACGGCCTCACATGGCCTGGCTGCGAATGAAATCAACGGCATTTTGAAAGATAATAAGGCCCATACCCATTTCCGGCAGTTCCTCCCGGGTCCACCGGGGATGGTTGGTGCGGTGCAGGTAAGCCTCCGGGTGGGGCATGAGGCCGAAGATCCTGCCCGTATCGTTGCAGATGCCGGCGATGGCGTCGATAGCGCCGTTTGGATTTGCGGGATAAGTCATCGTCGGATCTCCATCATCGGCGCTGCTGTACTGGACGACAATCCGACGTTCCTTATGGAGGCGCGCCAGGACGGATGGATCACGGACGATGAATTTTCCTTCCCCGTGGCGAACGGGAAGATAGAGGTATTTTGTTCCCCGGGTGAAGATACACGGGGATTCAGGGTTGACGGCGAGATGGACCCAGCGGTCTTCAAATCGTCCCGAATCGTTGAAGCTCAAGGTTACGGTCTGGGTCAGGTAGTCACCGTCGAACCCGGGAAGAAGGCCAAGTTTGACCAGGAGCTGAAAGCCGTTGCATACACCGAGGATGAGCTTCCCATCCCTGATAAATCTGGTCATCTGGTCATAGAGTTTTTCCTCCGTTCCTTCGATGGTGGCATGGAGGATCCGGTTTGCCCCTGCCTTGGCGGAACCGAGGTCGTCGCCGTCGAGAAAACCGCCGGGAAGATTGAGGAAATGATAGTCATCCAGACGTTTTTCACCATGAAGGAGTTCGCTGATATGGACAATGTCCACCACTTCTGATCCGGCGAGGCTGCAGGCATGGGCCATCTCCACCTCACAGTTCGTGCCGTTGCCGGTGATGACGATACTCTTGACAATTTTATTTATGTTGGCCTTGGTCATGACGCGCCTTCCTAAAGGGGGCAGATTTAAAATGTCTCCCCTTGTCGTGTTGTTTCTATTACCTTTGCTACTATGACAGCGTTTTCTGCCACGCCGCCTTTAAATCCGCTATGGACTCCCTCATCAGAATCTCCCCCGTTGTGCCGCGCAGGGACAGGAAGGGGGAGGCGGTGATCTCCCCGACGGCGTCAAAGGCAACAGGGGAGAGAGCTGAAACCTCTCCCCTGATAATCTCTTCAAATTCTTTTTTATGGTTTGGCGAGACGGTGGCCACAAAACGGCTCTGGGATTCGGAAAAGAGGAGATAGTCGTCCCTGCCGATCCCTTCTTTCGGGACCCTGGCCAGATCGATCTCCATCCCCAGGCCGCCGGCAAAGGCTGTTTCGGCCAGCGCCACCCCTAATCCGCCATCAGAACAATCGTGACATGAAGCCACCAGTCCTTTTTGGATCGCCTTAGCCAGGGCCTTATATAGCCCTTTTGCCTTTTCTGCGTCCACGCTGGGACAGGTATTTCCCACATAGCCGTGGAGGGCGAACCATTCGGAAGCACCCATCTCATTGCGGGTCTCTCCCAACACATAAACAATATCTCCGGCCCTTTTGGCATCCATCGTTACGGCCTGACGGACATCGGCGATCTTGCCGATAACGGAAAAAAGCAGGGTCGGCGGGATGGATATCTTCGTATTGTCGATGGCGTAATCATTCTTCATACTGTCCTTGCCAGAGATGCAGGGAACGCCATAGGCAATTGTATAATCGTACACGGCCTTATTGGCCCGGACCAACTGGGCAAGTTTGTATTCTCCGTCCGGGGTCTTTTCCGATTGCACCGGATCGCACCAGCAGAAGTTATCCAGCCCCGCCAGATGATCCAGATCGGCGCCCACCGCCACGGCATTGCGGATGGCTTCGTCAATGGCGCAGGCCGCCATATGGTAGGCATCGATATCGCTGTAGCGGGGACAGATCCCGTTGGCGACGACGATCCCCTCATAAGTATCCAGGAGGGGCCGGATCACGGCGGCGTCGCTGGGACCGTCATTCATGGACCCCACCAGGGGCTTGACGACGCTTCCCCCCTGAACTTCATGGTCGTACTGGCGGACGACGGATTCCTTGCTGCAGATGTTCAAACGGGAGAGCATCTCCTTTAGTGCTTGCCCCATATCCGCGGGGGGAGGGAAAACCGGCTCTTCCCGGCGAGGGGGTGACCACCTGGCCCGTAGGTTCATCTGGGGCAACCCGTTGTGAAGGAAATCCATCCGCAGATAGGCAACGGTCTGATCGCCGTAGCGGACATGGAAAAACCCGGAATCCGTGTATTTTCCCAAAACTGTGGCTTCTACGTCCATCTTTGCGGCCAGGGCGAGAAAGGCGTCCATCCTGACCGGATCAATGGCCAAGGTCATCCTTTCCTGGGATTCGGAAATGAGAATCTCCCAGG
>DMAT01000195.1 GCA_003451635.1 Syntrophus sp. (in: bacteria)
ATCGGCGGCATCCCGGTGGACCGCAGATCGTCTCAGGGTGCTGTGGAACAGATGGCGGAAGTCTTCAACCGCCGAGAGGAATTCCTGCTGGCAATCGTGCCGGAGGGGACCAGAAAAGAGATAAGGACAATAAGGACTGGATTCTGGCACATCGCCAAGGCCGCCCGGGTGTCGATAATCTGCTGGTATCTGGACAACGCCAATAAGCGGGCCCGCTGGCTTGGCGAAATCACCCCTGGTGAGAACCTGGGGGATGACCTTGCCCTGATTCGGAATATGTATGAGAGGGCGGGGTATCGATTCCCCCTGGACCTGAAAACGCCTGATAAAGGGGACGATAATAAATGAGAGATGAAGATAAGACAAAAGAACAGCTGATCGAAGAACTGCTCGCCATGCGCCGGCAAATCGCCACCCTGGATAATTTCGCAAACTGTTATCGGGAGCTGGAGCAGGAACTGATAGCCAGCAAAGAGAAGTTCCACAAGTATTTCCAATTACCCCAGGTGGGGATAGCCACCCTGAGCCCGGAGGGATACTGGCTCGATATGAACGACAAATTGTGTTCCCTCCTTCAATACTCCCCCGATGAACTTAGAAGCAAGACCTGGCAGGACGTCACTCCCCGGGAGACCCTTTTCACTGAATTGGAAAGTTTCAGCAAAGTCGTTACGGGAGAAAAAGAAAGCGGTTGCTATGCAAAGCAGTATATCCGGAAGGATGGATCGATAGTTGACGTCCTGGTCTCGGCAACGCCGGTAAGAAGAAAAGATGGATCAATAGATCAATTTTTATCCATAATTCAGGACATTACGGAACAGAAGCGAACCGAAGATGATCTCCGCCGGACCCGGGAGAAATATTCCACCGCTTTTTACCTCAGTCCCGTAATGCTCGTTATCTCGGACGTAGAAACCGGGGTCGTCGTGGAAGTGAACCGGTCATTCTTGGCGGCGACGGGATATGCCGAGGACGAGGTCGTCGGGAAGACCACCCTCGATATCGGCTTGTGGGAAGATGCAAAACAACGGGAGAAGCTATTAGCCAAGGTGCGCGCTCAGGGAGAATGCCTCGGCCTTGAAACGAGAATACGATCCAGCGATGGTTCTCTTCGGGAAGTGCGCTTTTCATCCAAGATCATCTCCTTCTCCGGTGAATCGCAGCTCCTCACGGTAATTGAAGACATGACGGAGCGCAAGCGGGCGGAAGATGTCCTGCGGGAGTCGGAGGGAAAGTTCAGAGATCTGGCGGAAAAATCGATGGTCGGTATTTACCTGATTCAGGACGGTCTCTTTAGATATGTTAACGGGGAGTTCGCCAACATTTTTGGCTACGGGACAGAGGAAATAATCGACCGCTTGGGAGCGAAGGATGTAATCTACCATGAAGACCTGCCTTTGGTGGAGGAGAATCTACGCAAGCGGATAACTGGAGAATTGAAATCCCTGCGCTATGAATTCAGGATATGGACGAAAAACAGAGAAATCAGGTACGCTGCCGTCTATAGCTCCCGCACCTTTTACCAGGGAGAGCCTGCCGTTATCGGCACCGTCTTGGATATTACGGAGGGCAAGAAGGCAGAAGAAGATCTGCGGCGGTTGAGCACTGCGATCGAGCAGGCTGCAGAAGAGATCATGATCACTGATCCGGAAGGAGTCATTCAATACGTAAACCCGGCTTTTGAAAGAATCACTGGATATTCCCGGGAGGAAGCGATCGGCCGGAACCCGCGGATACTGAAGAGCGACATTCAGGGGCAGGCATTCTACGAGAACCTCTGGAATACGATCAAGGGCGGCAACATCTGGACCGGCCGCGTTACGAACCGGCGCAAGGACGGCAAGCTCATCCAGGAGGATGGTACTATCAGTCCCCTTCTCAATTCGACCGGCGAACTAACGGGCTATGTCTCTCTGAAAAGGGATATCACGGAGATGATCAAAATGGAAACTCAACTCCGCCAGGGGCAGAAAATGGAGGCCATCGGCACCCTNNGCCCATGATTTCAACAATATCCTCGGGGCGATGATGGGTTATGCCGAACTGGCGAGATTCAAAACCAAGGATGTTGCCATCCATCCCTATCTGGAACAGCTTCTCAAGGCCTGTGACCGGGCAAGAGATCTGGTCCAGCAGATCCTAACCTTCAGCCGCCAGCGGGAGCAGGAGAAGAAACCCATAACCGTTACGCCTATCGTCACAGAGGTTATGAAACTCCTCCGGTCTTCCCTGCCGAGTACCGTCGAGATCCGTCAGCGTTACACGAACCGCTACGACACCGTTCTTGCCGATCCCACCCAGATCCATCAGGTGCTCATGAACCTATGCACCAACGCCGTTCATGCCATGCGGGAAGGTGAAGGCGTTCTGGAGGTAAGTCTTCGCCAGGTTGAAATCCCTGCCGATAACCGGGCATATAATCCGGCACTGAAGGCGGGGGCATATTTACAGCTTATCGTCAGCGATACCGGTAAGGGGATCGATCCCGCCATCAAAGACAAGATCTTCGATCCTTTTTTTACCACCAAGAACACGGGTGAGGGAACGGGGCTGGGATTGTCCGTAGTTTACGGCATTGTAAAGGACCATGGCGGAGCCATCGCGGTGGAAAGCAAACCAGGGGAAGGGGCAACTTTTACTATTTCCCTGCCCCTGATCGATACCGCTGAGGAGTTGGAAGGTCGGGAATCCTCCGTCATTCCCAAGGGCAGGGGTTCCATTTTACTGGTTGACGACGAAGAGCCCCTTGCCTCTCTAGGACAGGATATGCTGACCTCCCTTGGCTATGAAGTGGCAGTGAGATTAAGCAGCCGCGATGCCCTGGAGACTTTTCGCGCCCATCCGGAGAGATTTGATCTGGTCATAACAGATATGACCATGCCCAATATGACCGGAGNNCGGCCGGAAATCCCGATCATCATGACCACGGGATTCAGCGAGCGGGTCAACGAAGGGGAAGCAAAGAAGATTGGCATCCGGAAGTTCGTCATGAAACCAGTTTCCCTCCCCAGCCTTGCCCAGGCCGTAAAGCAACTAATAGATGAAGCAGTACCCAATTAAATGTCTCCGCCCGGGAGTATTTCCCCCCCTTCTTTTGCTTGACCCGCCTCCGCAGGAAGATAAAGTGTTACTTCTGTCCCTTTACCAGGCTGAGAATCAATCTTGATATATCCAGCGTGCTTCTTCAGGACGGAATAACAGACTGACAGTCCCAGCCCCATACCCCTTTGTGACCCCACCTCCTTGGTGGAGAAATAGGGATCAAAGACCTTCACCAGATTCTCTTCCGGGATGCCGATCCCCTCATCGGCAAAAGTAATCTTTAGATATGGTCCTTTCTTGAGGGGAAGCACGTCATCACCCTGTATCCCTGCGTTCGTCCCTCGGATTAAGATCGTTCCCCCTTCCGGCATTGCCTCCATGGCGTTCGTCGTCAAATTGTAAAAGACCTGCCTTATCTGCAGTTCATCGATCTCGGCCGGCCATAAGTCATCTCCGAAGTCGAATGATATGTTGATGTTCCCCTCCCTTACCATCCTGCGAACAGCGTCCCGGATAAGATTCTCGACATCACAGCTCTTCCGGAAGGGAAAGTCGCCCCTGGAAAAAGTAATCAGCCGGCTGGTCAACTCTCCGGCCTGGGCCATGCACTGCCGGGCAGTGCCGAGATACTTATATGCCTTCTGATCTGAAGAAAGTTGGAGGAGGGACAGATCGATATACCCCTGCACCGCCACCATCATATTGTTGAAATCATGGGCAATACCACCGGCAAGAATCCCCAGTGACTCAAGCTTCTGGACGCGGAGAAGCTCTTCTTCCATTTGTTTGCGGGGAGTGAGGTCCATGCTGATCCCAAGGATAGAGGTGTCCACGTTGCCGTTCCCGGTCAGGGGCATCTTGGTTGTCTGGTAAAAGCGCACTTCGCCGCTGGGCAGGGTAAAGCGTTCCTCAACGATTAA
>DMAT01000444.1 GCA_003451635.1 Syntrophus sp. (in: bacteria)
TCTCACCAAGCGGCCTACTTTTATTTTTTTACCGGAGCGAATATTGATAATCGTTGTTCCTTTGGCGATCGTGCCCTGATAGACACGAATATAAGTCAACTGGCCGTACGCCCCGTCCTCAAGCTTGAAGGCCAGCGCAACAATGGGATCTTCGGGATTGCTGCTTAGCGTCACCGGCGCCTCATTCTCATCCAGATTCAGGGCGGTATTTTTTACCTCCTCCGGAGACGGCAGCAATTCAGCTACCGCATTTAAGAGGAGCTGAACACCCTTATTCTTATATGCCGAGCCAATAATCACCGGGGTCATATGACGTTCCAGCGTGCCCTTGCGAAGAGCGGCAATTATCATCTCCGTCGTGACTTCCTTTTCTTCCAGGATGGCATCGGTGAGTTCATCTGAAAAGGCGGAGGCCTGGTCAATCAGCTCTTCCCGTTTCTGTCGGGCCTCCGCAAGCAGTTGCTCGGGAATCTCTCCGCTCCGGATATCCTCACCATGAGCCCCATCGAAATAGAGCGCCTCCATGGAAACAAGATCCACAATCCCCTGAAAATCTGATTCCAGACCGATAGGCATCTGAAGCGCCACGGCGTTATGGCCAAGTTTCGTTCGGAGCTGTTCTATCACCCGACTCGGATTGGCCCCGCTACGATCGCATTTGTTTATGAAGGCAATACAGGGAACCTGGTATCTCTTCATCTGCTGATCTACGGTAATCGACTGGGATTGCACGCCCCCTACCGAACAAAGAACAAGAACCGCTCCATCCAGCACTCGAAGAGATCTTTCGACTTCGATAGTAAAATCGACATGCCCGGGAGTATCGATAATGTTGACCTCATGTCCCGCCCACTCACAATAGGTTGCAGCGGAGGCAATCGTAATGCCCCTTTCCTTTTCCAATTCCATGGAGTCCATCGTCGCCCCCACGCCGTCCTTTCCCTTTACTTCGTGGATGGCATGGATACGCTTGGTGTAAAAAAGGATCCTCTCCGTGAGGGTCGTCTTTCCCGAATCGATATGGGCGCTGATACCGATATTCCTGATCCTTGTCAAATCTCTCTTCATAATGGTATTTTCTCGCAGTTATTTATATATGTAAGCCGAGAATGATATAGAATATAGAAATATTTGTCAATAAGTATTTTCATGTATGTTTTTTTATATTTGCACGAAGTACTTGACAGCAGTTAAAAAAGATCGTTTCATACAGACACAATAATCAACCTGTAAATAGCTCGTTTAAATAACTGTAATTACGGATGTAGTAAGGGTCAACATGGATTTCACGGTTCATTCATCTGCAGATTATCATCGCCAGGACCTCCGCACTCTCGGTTGGGAAACTACTCTATGCAATACCTTGGCTGATCGCCGCAGTCCCTGCCGTTTGACCCTTAACATTAATGACTCATATGGGAATCTTCTCTTCGATTACCTGAATATCATGTTTCCATTCAGCCAAATTAGCCATCTCCTCGAGGTAGGTGGTGGTTATGGGTTGCTTATGAGAGATTTTTTACGCCGGAAACTATTTCCAAAGGTGACCATGATCGATATTTCTCCGCATCTTCTCGACCAGCAGAAGTCTACGTTGAGTGGCTTCCCGGTCGCCTTTTCTTTCCGTGAAGAAGACTTTCTGGAAACCCCTCCAATGGTTCTTGAAGGCGTTGACCTTGCCGTCTTGAATGAAAATATCGGCGACTATCCCACCATAACGGATATGACAAGAGATTTCCTTATGAGCTCCCCGGCAACTTTATCACCCGATCTGAAACTGGTCTGGGAGTTCTTTGCCAGATATGGTCTCACTGAACCTCAACTTCCTGCATTTCACATTAATATCGGAGCGCTCATGGCCCTGGAAAAGCTTTGCCGTGCCAAAGTTCCCTTCATCTTCCTAAGTGAGCACAGTTGTGAAGCTGCGGTAACAGATCAGTACAAAGATCTTATCAGAGTTTCCGCATCGGACAATCCTGAATGCATTATCCTCAAGGGCCACGATGAATTTACGATCCAGTTTTCCCATCTTGAAAAGATCGGACATTATCACGGCTATAGGATCATCCGGGGGCCCGTGGCTGATTTTATCCCCTTCGAGATGACGGCGCGGCTGCGAGCAATCATGAAGGCCCCTTCCCCCTGGCGGGACGAAGATGAAATCATCCGTTATTTCGTCGAAGATCTTTACAAATATGAATATCTTCTGTTCAGTAAGGAAAAAACATGAGCCAGAATAATTATACCACTGAAGAGCAATGCCGACGCTGCGGGAAATGCTGTCTCGCAGACTTTATCGCCTATGCCAGGGATGAAGACATTATGCGATGGAAGCGGGAGGGACGGAAGGATATTATGTCAGTAATCGAAAACGAACATGCCATGTGGATGGGAGACCATCTCATATCTGCCGATAGCGGACGTTATCTTCATGGCTGTCCATTTCTGATATGGGAGGAAGATCATTCGGCCTGCTCCATCTATGAAACACGTCCCGCCGTCTGCAGGAATTTTCTGCCCGCATCCTCGGAGATCTGTCCCCGATGGAAACCGTTCTGACAGTAATTTCTATTGAATTCTATCAGATATTAGCATATGGATGTAGCCATGATTTGTGGGCAATAAAATGACAAGGAGGTCCCATGCTGAAACACATTGTCTTCATGAAATTCAAAAAAGACGTTGATGCGGCACAAGTTGAAGGCCTGATAAAGACTCTTGGAACTCTCCCCGGAAAAATTGACGAGATCAAGACGTTTGAATTCGGTCCTGACATTCTCAAGTCAGAAAGGTCCTACGATTTCGCACTGTCAGCGAGTTTCACCGACCTTGATTCCTTGAAGAGTTATCAGGTCCATCCCGACCATATTCCCGTACTTCAAAAGGTCAGAGGCATGTGCGAGACTATTCTCGTTGTTGACTTCGAGTGGACTTAACTACACAACTATTTATCATAAGGAGACATAAACTATGGCAGCAAAGGTTAGAATGTATACCCTGAGTACGTGCAGCCACTGCAAGGCCACGAAGAAATTTCTCGGCGACTGCAATGTCGCGTACGACGCCACGGACGTGGATCTTCTCGAAGGCGACGAAAAGCAACTCGTGATCAATGAAGTGGTCAAATATAATCCCAACCGTTCGTTCCCGACAATTGTCATCGGTGACAAGGTCATTATCGGTTTCAATGAAAAGGCCCTTCGGGAGGCACTGGGGATAGAATGAACGCCGAGCAACTTTATGACGCTATGAAAAAGGTTCAGGAGCCAAAGGGTTTTTTCTTTAACATAAATAAAGCCTGGGTGCTCGAAATCCTAAGCGATCTCCTGGTCAACAAGGAACGCTACGGTTATATGTCCTGTCCCTGCCGTCTGTCGGCGGGAAACCGCGAAAAGGACAAAGACATTATTTGTCCCTGCGCTTACCGGGCTGCCGATGTGGCAGCGTTCGGCAGCTGTTACTGCAACCTTTATGTCTCTCAGGATTGGAATGAGGATCTCATCGAACATGTCTATGTTCCTGAGCGCCGCCCCCCGGATAAAATGGCCTTCTGACATGAAAAAGCTTGCTCCGATCCTGGTCACGGGTAATCTCCCCGCTTCCGTTCTGGATATCCTGAAAAAGGAATTCCAGTTGGAATGCCACGCGGAAGATCGTCCCATGTCCCGCTCAAAACTCCTTCATTCCATCCATGACAAGGTCGGACTGCTGTCCATGATCACCGATGACATCAATAGGGAGTTTCTCGATCGTGCCCCCAAGCTGATCATGATTGCCAACATGGCCGTGGGCTATAACAATATCGATCTCGACGCTGCAACAAGACGCGGCATCCTCGTCTCCAATACCCCCGGAGTCCTCACCGAGGCTACGGCGGACCTGGCGTTCTCCCTCATCCTTGGCACGGCAAGACGGATTGCCGAGGGAGACCGGATGGTCCGGGAAGGGCATTTCCGTTTCTGGGCCCCTTTTCACTTTTTGGGGCGTGAGGTATCCGGAAAGACCCTCGGAATCATCGGCATGGGAAGGATTGGCAGGGCCGTCGCCCGGCGGGCCAGAGGCTTTCAGATGCCCGTCCTTTATTTTAGCAGAAATCCCCTGGAGAAGACCGAGGAAGAGGAGCTTAATGCCCGTTACGTACCCTTGAACACCCTGCTGGGAGAATCAGACTTTGTCTCCCTCCATATACCTCTTTCTACAAATACAAGGCACTTCATCGGAGAAAAAGAGTTTGCCCTGATGAAATTGACTGCTTTCCTAATCAATACCTCCCGAGGTCCCATCGTCAATGAAAAGGCGCTCCTCTGCGCTCTGCAAAACGGAGTTATTGCCGGGGCGGGAATCGATGTTTACGAAAATGAACCGGCCATAACAACTGGTCTTGAAAAACTGGATCAGGTTCTCCTTTTGCCCCATGTGGGCAGCGCTACCCTGGAGACCCGGACCAAAATGGCAGCGATGGCGGCCAATAATCTGCTCACCGGTCTGCGGGGTGAGGTGCCCCCCAATCTGATCAACCCGGAAGTGTTGAGGTAAAATACTACATGCCCTTTAAATTCTCGCGACTTGATATACCGGAGATCATTCTTATTGAAGCACGAAGCTTTCCCGATGAGCGGGGCTACTTCGCGGAGACCTATAAGCAAAGCGAATTCGCCGCCGCCGGCATTCAGGAACTTTTTGTTCAGGACAACTTCTCCTTTTCAAAACGGGGGACCATCCGGGGGCTCCATTACCAAAAGGAACCGATGGCTCAGGGCAAACTCGTAATGGTATGTTCCGGAGAAATATTCGATGTCGCCGTCGATATCCGGCAGGGGTCTCCTACCTTCGGCCATTGGGTCGGACACAAACTAACGACCGCAAACGGGATGATGCTGTATATCCCCCCTGGTTTTGCCCACGGATTCTCCGTATTGAGTGAAGTAGCGGTCGTCTCGTATAAGGTCACAAAAGAGTACGCGGCGGCGCTGGACCGGGGCATCATCTGGAATGATCCGGAAATAGACATCCCCTGGCAAGTGAAAGTGCCCCTGATCTCTCCGAAAGACGCCGCCCTCCCCCGCCTTCGGGAAGCGGACTGCAATTTTTCATACCATGCAGATTAAAGGAGGCTGACCATGGAAAACCGCATCCAAGGAAAGTGCATCCTGATCACCGGGGCAAGCGCCGGTATCGGTAAGGCCTGCGCTGAGAAGTTTGCTGCTTCGGGCTCCAGCCTGATTCTCGCAGCCAGACGACTCGACAGGCTTCATAAGCTCCGCCAGGAACTATCAGAAAGATACGGTGTCGCAATCAAGGTGTTCACTCTAGATGTTCGGGATAGACAAGCGGTGGAGAACTTTTCCCGGGAGTTGAAAGACCAGGAACTGATCCCGGATATTCTGATCAACAATGCCGGCCTCGCCTCCGGTCTGGACCACCTTCAATCCGGAAATTTCGCAGACTGGGACCGGATGATTGACACCAATATCAAGGGCCTCCTCAATGTTTCCCGCTTCGTTATTCCCATGATGGTTGAGGCCGGTCGGGGACACATCGTCAATGTGGGGAGCCTCGCCGGCTATCAGGTCTATCCGAAAGGTAACGTATATAACGCCACGAAATTCGCCGTCCGGGCCCTTTCCGAGGGAATGAACATCGACCTGGCTGGAACGGCAATCCGTGTATCCATGGTCTGCCCCGGAGCGGCAAATACGGAATTCTCAGAAGTCCGCTTCCACGGCAATCGGGAAGTCGCCGACAAGGTTTATGAAGGCTTTACGCCCCTGAGCGCTGAGGATGTGGCGGATGCGATCTTCTTCATCATCAACGCCCCGGCCCACGTCAATATCCAGAATATCCTGCTCACACCGACAGCCCAGCGGAGTGTCTATTGTGTGGATCGTACAACAAATACTAAGAACACCTAATTTTCCTGAGACTTGAAAAGACGGGGCTATAAACGGGTTTGTCGGTTGTAAAAACTATGTATTTGTTGTATTGACCAATAGCCAAAATCAAATATTTGTCCTTGCCGGGAAACGAGACGATATGGGGAGTGAACAAATCAAAGGAGAGGGAGGGCACATCCAATAAAAAAGATATTGGGAACGACATTGGCAATAATGGTAATCGTTATTTCAATCGGATCTTTTATTGCGCCTTATTATGCCATCGCAGGTGAGATAGCCAGGGATGGTCGTTTTATCGCCTTTGACAATGGGACAGTGCTGGACACAAAGACGAAGCTGATGTGGGCGGCCAAGGATAACGGGGCTTACATTGACTGGGCGAATGCCGAGGCCTATTGCGAGAATTATCGCGGGGGCGGCTATACGGAATGGCGGATGCCGACACTGGATGAACTCGAAGGATTGTATGACACTGCCAAAACTTACAAGTCTGACTGTGGTTTTGATGTCCATTTAACAGAATTGATTCGTCTTACCTGTATTTCCCTCTGGGCATCCGGAACGAGTGGTACCGCCGCAGCCCGCTTCCGATATTACGATGGCACCCGGTACTGGTATCCCCAGTGGAGCGACGATTTCATCCGCGCCCTGCCGGTGCGGCGTTCCGGCAAATAGGTTATGCGGCATTTGATTATTGTTTTTTACGGATAAGATAAATCAATGGAGGAGGCGATTGCTAATGAAAAAGACATCAGGAATGACGTTAACGATAATTGTAATAGCTATTTTAATGGGAATTCTTTTTTCGGCGAATTATGCAACGGCAGGGGAGATTGGCAGGGATGGTCGTTTCATCGCCTATGACAACGACACGGTGCTGGACACAAAGACGGAGCTGATGTGGGCGGCGAAGGACAACGGATCTGAGATTAACTGGGCAAATGCCAAGTCATATTGCGAGAATTATCGCGGGGGCGGTTATAGCGACTGGCGGATGCCGACGCAGGATGAACTGGCGGTTTTGTATGATGCTTCTTTAATGGGATACGCCCAGGATTGCGGGGCACAGTACAATCGGGTGAAAATAACGAATTTCATCCGCCTGTCTTGCTGTTGCCCCTGGGCATCGGGGACGCGCGGCTCCGATGCTGCCTACTTCAGTTTCAACTATGGTCTACGGTACTGGTATCCCCAGTCCTATGTCAGCCTCGGTCGTGCACTCCCGGTACGTTCCGGCAAGTAGGTTATTTACACAATTCAAGAATTTCAGTTATTGCTTCTTTTGAATATGCTTTCAGTCCCCATACCTGGGCTAGGGCAAAAGCATTTTCAGCTATCCTTTCAATATCCTGTCCGGGGATTTCAGCCTCCCTTAATGAAACTGGGCTGCCAATCAGGGAAAACCACTTTTTTAGCCTTTCAATACCAGCCAGGGCAGCTTCTTCGTCATTTACTGCGGTGACGCCAAATACCTCTCTCGCCAACTTCGCGAAGCGCCCTGCCTTGCCTGGAAGCTGCGATTTCATCCACCCGGGTAGGATGATGGAAAGTCCGGCACCGTGAGCGACATCGTAGAGGGCGCTCAGGGAGTGTTCGATCATATGGGCAGGAAGGGCAACCTGCCCCATCCCCGCCGTGGTCAGACCGTTAAAGGCTAGGGTTGCCGCCCACATCATATTGGCCCTGGCGTCGTAATCTTCCGGATGCTGAAGAATCGTTTCCGTGGCCCCCATGATGGTTTTCATTAGGCCTTCGACCAGCCCGTCCTGCAAGGGGCTGGGGTTTGGTTCCGCGTTATTGAAATACCCCTCCAGCATGTGAGTTACGGCGTCTACGGCGCTATAGGCACTATAAGCCATGTCCAGTGTGAAGAGGACCGTCGGATCGAGAATGGAAACCTTCGGCTGGATATGGGGGGAGCGAATACTGAATTTTTGACGGCCCTCTTCCCGGGTAATCACAGCGGCGGCATTCATTTCGGAGGCGCTGGCTGATATAGTAACGACTGTTAAAACTGGAAGGGCTGCCTGGATTGCTTTCTTGTAGGTAAATAAATCCCAGACATCGTGATCAGCCATGACGCCGGCGGCAATGGTTTTGGCCGTATCGATGACGCTTCCTCCGCCCACGGCAAGAATAACCTCGACGCCCTCCCGCTTCGCAGCTTTAATCCCCTCTACGGCGTGAGAAAGGACCGGATTCGAGCGAACACCGGGAAATTCGACTACCGCAAGGTTACTCTCTGCGAGGGATGTCATTACCTGATCATAGACGTCATTTTTTTTAATGCTGCCCTGCCCATAGACAAGCAAAACCTTCTTCCCGAACCGCGCCGTTTCCTGGCCAATGCGTTTGATCTGACCCTTGCCAAAAATAATCTTCGTGGGATTCTCATAAATGAAGTTTTGCATCGTTTTTTCCTTTCCAGAAAATTAATAATTTACTATACTGACCCCGTTGATTCTTGTCAACAATCCTCAACGAGCTCCACTTGGCTGCGGTGAACAATC
>DMAT01000285.1 GCA_003451635.1 Syntrophus sp. (in: bacteria)
GCGTGCCTTGACTTAAATCAAAAATCGCGGGTTTATCATCGCAAGAGAATCCCTTTCAGGACTTTTTCTTTTGACTCGGGCCGCTTTTTCAACTACACTGAACATAAAAAAGCGGCTGAATAACAGTAGCCGGCAATGATCCGGAAGGTGAGTTGATGATTAATGTTCTCTCATGGATGCCATGATCACGTCTGATTTTACCGCCGCCGCAAAAAACAACTTACAGGCCATGAAGCTTAACCGGATTACCCTTGCCTTTACGGGTTCCTCAGCTGGCCTGGAAAGCTCCTTTAAGAGTTATTACACAAACCATACCCTGGCACACATTCGCATTGCCCTCCTGATGGGGGCGCTGATGTATGGAAGCTTTGGAATTCTGGATGCCCTGCTGCTGCCGAACCATAAGCATCTTGCCTGGCTGATTCGCTATGTTTTTGTCTGTCCCATGATCCTGGCTGTTTTTGGGGCAACCTTTCTCCCCTCCCTGCACCGTATTTTACAGCCCCTCATGTCCATA
Organism: Syntrophus sp. (in: bacteria); assembly: GCA_003451635.1. Classification (GTDB taxonomy): domain Bacteria; phylum Desulfobacterota; class Syntrophia; order Syntrophales; family UBA8958; genus UBA8958. The sequence goes on from DMAT01000285.1 coordinate 518, forward strand.
CTGATCGCCCTGGGCGGCCTGGGAATCGTCCTCATTATCATCGTCGCCCCACCACCGGTAAATTACTATTACTACGCCGGACTGATGCTCGTTTTCATATTTGGTTACAGTTTTATTTACCTCAGATTCCTCTGGGCCACCCTGAGCGGCTGGATTATCGTGATTCTCTACGAGTTCGCCGCTCTCCTCACCGGAACCCCGGACGCGGTCCTCATTAGCAACAATTTTTTCTTCATCAGCGCTAATATAGCGGGCATGCTCGTCGGTTATACCATCGAGTATGCAAACCGGAAGAATTTTTTCCTAATGCACCTTCTCGCCGATGAGCAGCAAAAGATCCAGGAAATCAATGAGCAACTGGAGTTCCGGGTCGCAGCGCGCACCAATGAGCTGGCCATTAGCAATCAGCGGCTGACTAGAGAAGTGAAGGAACGTATTCTTGCCGAGCAGGAGCAACAGCGCCTTCAGATCCAGTTGAAACAGGCGGAAAAAATGGAAACCATCGGCAATATGGCAGCAGGCGTGGCTCATGATCTCAATAACATCCTCGTCGGTCTGGTCAGCTATCCTGATCTGGTGCTCATGAGGATGGCCGAGGATAATCCTCTGCGTGATGAAGTTATTCAAATAAAAAATTCCGGGGAGCGGGCTGCCGCCATGGTGCAGGACTTGCTGAGCATGGCTCGTCTGGGAGTTACCGAAAAAAAGGTTCTCAATCTCAACATAATCCTGAACGATTATCTCCAGAGCCCGGAATATCAATGCTTGCAGCAGGATCATCGGCACGTGACCATCACGGCAAACCTTGCCCCCGATCTGCTCAATATTCGGGCTTCGGTCATGCAAATTGCCAAGACCGTTATGAATATCGTAACTAACGCCTGCGAAGCCAACTTAACGGACGGAGCGGTGCAGATAGGAACCTCGAATCGATACCTCGAAGAACCCTGCCAGGGTCTGGAGACAATTCCCGAAGGTGAATATGCCATCTTGACAGTTCAGGATACGGGCATCGGCATGAGAGAGGAAGACCGGCAACACATTTTTGAACCTTTCTATACCAAAAAGTGTCTGGGACGCAGCGGCACCGGCCTGGGCATGACCGTGGTCTGGCACACGGTAAAGGAAATGGGAGGGTTCATTGATATTCGGAGCGCCGAAGGACAGGGTGCCGTGATTGAGCTTTACTTCCCCGTAACACGAGAAGAAATATCGTCAGCTCCGGTGAAGGTATCCATCGAAAATTACCGAGGCACTGAGCGCGTCCTCGTCGTGGATGATATTGCCGAGCAGCGCCGCATTGCCGCTGCGATTCTGACGAAACTCGGCTACCAGGTTGTCACGGTTGCCGGCGGCGAAGCAGCAGTAGCCTGGATCGAACAACATGAGGTGGACATCGTGATGCTCGATATGATTATGGATCCGGGAATTGACGGCTGCGAAACATACCGCCGCCTTATCCAGTGGAATCCCCGCCTGAAAGCAATCATCGTGAGCGGGTTTTCTGAATCGGAAAGGGTCCGTGAGGCTCAACGGTTGGGTGCCGGCAGGTACTTAAGCAAGCCCTATACCCTGGAGGGGATCGCCCTTGCCATCCGCGCGGAACTGGACGACCGCTCAGATGGATGATACTACAAATAAAAGGAGGAGACCGGGGAATAGCGCTTCCCCGGTCTCTATTATCCCCGGAGACCACAGTTTTATCTTCCGGGTTTTTGGTTACTGAATCAAGAATGATTAAGCTGCTGCTTCTTGAACCAATTTACTTATTTCTTCCCCTGTAATTATTTTACCAAGGGTTTGGGCACGAAGAAAACCGGTTTGCCGTAAACGGTATTGCATGTTACGGCCCCGGCCATGTAAATGCCGATCCAGCCAACGGCGACCAACAGCCAACCCGTTATGGGCTTCAGCGTTGCCGGTGTTCCATACCAGCCGCTGTCAATGCCGACGATGCACCACAAAACGATATCAACCAGGACGACCAGGAGAAACATCAAGGAACTGCTCTTGGCATAAGCCGGCGTCACTGCGGTCAGGAACGCCGCGCCCGCCATCCAGGTCCATCCTTCGACATGGACCATCTTTCCCACCATTGCACCTACGGCCTTGCCGATACCGGCCTTCGCCGCCGCCAGCTGCTCCGGGGTGAGCATCTTGATGTCCGCCACTCCTGCCGCTGCCATGGCCGCATCCATTGCGTCTTTTGCGGCCTTGGGACCGAAGACAAAGCTGATGGTATACCACTTGGCGAAGACGCTCAGCGCCGCGCCAAACATGAAGAAGGCCGAGAAGAACAGGAAGACGTTGCCGCCGGTAATATTGTGATCTTTCAGCTCCATAACCGCTGTCGTATACTGTACAATGCCGCCGCCGATGAGCCAGGCGGCCAGCAGGGGAAAACCGGAGATGTCAACCTTACCAAGAAAGACCGCTCCAAATCCAAAACACGCAACCGCCAGGGCCGCCAGTCCGGCAGGCGCTGGAGTTGCAAAACTGTGCTCGTGAGCCATAAATAAAACCCTCCCTCTCTTTTAAATACGATTAAAAAACCAATAAAATTAAAGACGCTTAATTTCACAACCTTACTACTTTGATGTTTTCCCTTTCTCCCTCCCCCCTTTCCACAGGACAACCCACCTCTTCTGTCACGACAGACGGAAGAGGCGACCCCCGCCGTGTAATAAAACGCCTCTACTTCCCCAAGCATACCAAAAGCATGCCATACATTATAGCGTTCAATATCAAATATATAGAGATTCCGTGATCACATAATAACGATATTTCATGATATAGGTTGTTAAATATCGCGATCTGCGCTATATATCACCACACAAGAAATAATCAGAGCTGAAAAGAGAGCGGTGTGAATCCATGAAAGTGGGGAGAAACGAATTTTTCCGGCAGGCAACCTTACGTCTTTGCAGCAGTCTCGAAATTGAAAAGGCGATGTTCAATTGCCTCTCCTATCTACGGGATTTTTTGCCTGCCTCGGAGATGCTCCTGACCATTTTCGATCCGAACCTGGGGTTGATCCACAATCTCGCCACGGTCAATTTGACGGGGATCAGAAAACCATTTCCCTCGAAACCACTTTCGGAAAAAGCCATCGACAAGATCAATATTGACATCGGCGCCTGGAAGGAGGTCAAGATTCTGGACCGCCTGGATCTCCACCCGGCAGGGTGGATACTGTCCGACCATGTGAATCTGTCTTCAACCTCCATGATGTACATCAGTCTCGTAATCGAAGGTAAACATTTAGGGTCTCTTGTCTTTTTGGCGGAAGGAAAGGGGATGTTCAAAAAATCCCACGCCGGCCTCGTCGCCCAACTGCGGGAACCCTTTAACATCGCCGTATCCAATGCCCTGCGCTACCGAGAGGTCGTCAAACTGAAGGAAATAGTGGACGATGAAAACCAGGAACTCACCCGGGAGCTGAGATTCATCAAGGAAGACGAAATCGTCGGGGCGGATTGCGGTCTCAAGGAAGTAATGGAAATGGTAAGGCAGGTGGCGTCCCTAAAAAGTCCGGTCCTGCTTTTAGGAGAAACCGGCGTTGGCAAAGAGGTAATTGCCAACGCCATTCACTACGCTTCCCCCCGAAAAGATAAGCCTTTGGTTACGGTGAACTGCGGCGCCATCCCGGAGAGTCTTATGGACAGCGAACTTTTCGGACATGAACGGGGCGCCTTTACCGGCGCCATCGCTCAAAAGAAAGGTCGCTTCGAGCGGGCTGAGCAGGGAAGCATCTTCCTCGACGAAGTTGCCGAGCTTTCCCCATCCGTGCAAGTGAGACTGCTGAGAGTATTACATAACAGGGAAATCGAACGGGTTGGCGGTGCGGAGACGATCCCCATCGATATCCGCATCATTGCCGCTACGCACAGAAACCTCGAAGAGATGGTCCGGGCCGGCAAATTCCGGGAAGACCTTTGGTTCCGGCTCAATATATTTCCCGTCATGATTCCGCCCCTGAGGCTCCGGCAAGGGGATATCCCGGCCCTGATCAATCATTTTATTGAAAAGAAAGCCAAGGAGCTGAAGATCCACACCCCTCCGCCCTTGTCTTCCATAGTGCTGGAGCGGCTCAAGGAATATCACTGGCCGGGCAATGTCCGGGAGCTGCGCAACGTGGTGGAGCGCATCTGTATCATGCATGGCAACGAAGTGATCAAACCCGAGTACCTGCCACGGGAGATCTGGGGGGAGGAACCGCAGCGGGAAGCGCCCTTCTGCTATGAAATTCCGCCGGAAGGGATTGTGCTGGAAGAGATCGTCGAGAAGATCGAAAAGGAACTGATCGCCAAGGCGGTTAAAATCACCGGA
>DMAT01000015.1 GCA_003451635.1 Syntrophus sp. (in: bacteria)
CGGTGGTCGGGTCGACGGTGACGTCCCGGAATTGCAGCACCCCGTCCCAGTGATAGGCGGTATTGTCTTCCAGAACGAGGCGGACCTTGTTCCGGAGCTGCCCGTTGCGATGGAGGTGGCCTTCGGCAACGCGGCGCCGCAAGCGCAGCACTTCCGTTGAGGATTGGGGCACATCGACGTACATGGGGTCCAGTTGCTGAATGGTAGCCAAGGGCAGGGGCTGGTTGGCCGTCACCAAGGCGCCTGCCGTGACAGAGGATTTGCCGATGCGGCCCGAGATGGGGGCGGTGACGGAGGAGTATTTCAGGTTGATGCTGGCCGTCTCGAGGGTCGCCTCCCAGAACAGGATGTCCGCTTGGTTCTGTTTCAGGGCCGCCGCCGCATCGTCGTATTCCTGCTGGCTGACCGCTTTTTCGGCCACCAGTTCCCGCATGCGCTCTGCCTTCAGCCGGATCGCCGACAAATTGGCCTCGGACCTGCCGAGGGCGGCCCGGGCATTGTCATGAATGGCCTGAAAGTGAGCGGGGTCGATCTGAAAGAGGACCTGGCCGGCCTTGACATCGGAGCCTTCGGTAAACAGGCGTTTCTGGATGATGCCCCCCACCTGGGGACGCACTTCGGCGACAAGATTGGCCGACGTCCGACCGGATAATTCCGTCGTGATCACCAGTTGCTGCGGTCTCATCGTCACCACGGCGACTTCGGGAGGTCCGCCGGTCGGCCCTTTACCGGTATTGGAAGATTGTCCGCAACCACCCAGGATCAGAAATCCGGAAAGCAACACGGTGGAGGCGATTTGCCTGATCTGGATCTTGTTATTGATTTGCATGCGGCACCTCAATTGTAAAATAAATAGAGCATGGATCACCTCTTGACGGCGTCCCAGCAGGCCTCCGTAGTCTGCCGGATCAGGGCTTCATCCAGGGTGACGAAGCCGAGAATATGATCCCGCACCAGGAAGATCAACGGGGCGATGGTGAGGGAAAAAAGTGCAATGACGGGTATGTCTTTGACAACATGGTCGGCGATGGCCTCTTCAAAAAGGGCCATGAAGATGTCATCGTGGCCGGTCTTGTCCAATAATTTGTCCCGGCGCATGGAGATGCCGTAGGGAGAATTCATGAATTGTTCAATATAGCGAAAACTAAGGGGATTATCTATGAGAAACCGGATGATTTTACCGGTGAGGTAGAGAAACCGTTCCCGGATAGGTCCCTCCGTGGGAAAGCCTTCCCTGATAGTTGTGAAAATCTTCTTTTCCAGCTCTTGAAAAAGGTCGATGATCAGTTCATCCTTACCGGCAAAGTAGAGATAAATCGTTCCCACCGCCACGTTTGCCCGGGCGGCGATCATGGACATGGGAACCCGATGGAAACCGTTCTCCGCCAGGAGTTCCATGGCCACAGTCATAATTTCGGTTCGCTTGTCCAAACTTTGCAAGATTTTTTCCTTCCAGACAATGAATGAACGTTCATTCATTTTGCCGCTTCTATATCAGGCAAGAATGGCTGTCAAGGATTTTTTATGTGCTATTATTCATCCCGCTGGAGGTACGACCTGATCTTCTGGCGCATCGCTTCGGGGAGCTTGATGCCGATGGCCTTGATGCGGCTTTCGTACTTTTCGAAAGAACGGGTATGCTGGGAGGTATTGATGAAGATCTTGAAGTAGGAACGGATGCTCCCCTCCAACTCGGACCGGAATTCCATGTCCTCGTTGAGAAGGTCCTCCACCGGGGCGATCACCCGGTAATTGATGGGGCGGCAAATGGCCCGGTAGGCTACGAAACGCTGGGTCATGTCGCACTCGTAATTCTTTTCCCGGATGGATTTTTCCACTACCCCCAGGTCGATGCAATCCATGATCTGAAAGGCGTATTCCGGCCGCAGGACCTCCTCCAGGATGATATGGGCCTTCCGGTATTGCCCGCACTCGTTGAGGTCCGCTTTACCCTCGGGATCGCAGCGGATATAGAGGACAAAATCGATGTCCGAACCGGTCTGGCAGAGGCCCATATTGGTGGAACCCACGACGTCCATGCCGATGTCGTCCTCGATCCGGTCTTCGATCAGGCGCGCCACCTCCTCCATCTTGTCCAGGCGATCTTCCGTTTCTTCCGTCTGGAACATCCGGTAGAACTGTTTGATATCTTTATAGAGCTGGATCTCCGGGATATGGGAGAACTTCTTAACCTTCATGTCGCAATTCTCTCCCGCCTTCATGGCATGGTAACGCTCCCGGTCGATGATCTTTTCGACCCATCGCTCCTTCTCCCGGTAATAATCGGCGATATCGTAGACCCGATCTTCCACCAGTTTTTTGAAGATGACTTTCTGAATTGCCCGGCCTTCAATCTCCAGGACATAGAAGCAGCCCCCTTCCGACACCCCGCCGGTCAGTAGGGTCACCTCGCCGAAATTGGAGGGATTAAGGTGAATCGTCCCTTCGCTGACCTGGAATCCCCAGTCGCCGTGAATATGGCCGGTCAGGCAGGCTAGCACGGGATTATTGTCGCAGAAATTGCGCAGGGCCAGAGAACCGGAGGTGCCGAACTGGGTAACCCGGTCATGGATACCGTGGGCCGGCTGGTGGGTGACGACGATATCGGGCTTAGCGCCCATCAGGAAGTTGAACATCTCATTCACACTGTCCGGAATGCCGATGCCGCCGCGGTAGGACACCACGTAACGCTGGGGAATGCCGGGCGTCCAGGTATCCGCCCCACCGTAACCGGCAATTTTCAGGCCTTCGACGACGTAACTTTGGAGGTGCAGGTCCCGATCGTGAAGGGAAGTGTATTTGAGATCCATGTCATAGTTTCCTGGCAAGCAGAATACCGGGGTCTTCTGCTTGAATGCCATGATGTTCTCCAAGACCTTGTATTTTTGCTGTAGTACCCGACGGGCACGGATGGTGTACTGCTGGTATTTTGTTCCCTGCTCTTCAATATCTGCAGAAATGTCCGGTATTTCCAGGAGTTCATCCACAAAATCCTCGATCAGCATCCCTTCCTTGCCCATCCGGAGGCGCAGGCCATGGAAGAATGATTGCAGTTCGTGGTAGTTGATAGCCGTGTTCATGTGGTAGAAGGGTATGTCAATAAGGTCACCGGAGATGATGTACGTATCGGCCACGGTCTCCGACAGGAGGGTTTTGACCCGCTCAAAGGCGCCATGAATATCGGCGGCATAAATAATTCTCATTCGGAGATACCTCTAAACAAATGAAGCATTCGCAAAAAGCCAAAATACCGTCCTTCCCCATTCCGGGGAGTGGCAACAACCTGATTACAGTATATTGCCAAAGCCAATGTCCACTGGTTACTGCTCACTAATCCTGTCGTCTGTGGGCGGCCGCATATGCAGATACATGATGGATTGCCCGCATGGCGTCTGACAGCTCGTCAAAAACGGGAATACCTCTTTCTAAAAAGGCCGTTCTTGCCCGGCGGAGCAGTTCTTCCACATCCATATCTTTCTCCCCTCTTCTCGGATTGGGAAGGACAACCACCACAGGCTTCCCGGTGATATCGGTTACTTCTCTTGCGGCAACGGCCATTTCGAGATAGGGGGTCATTTCCTGAAACGACTTCACTCCCATCAGGGTGCCCAGGGCCTTGAAATGATAGAGGAGGGGCGCCTGGATCTGGATATCCACCCGCTCATCTTTTGCCGCCTGGATCAATGCCTCCCGGATCATGCCTGGGGGAACGTAGGGATTGGCGATATCGATAGGATTGGCGGCGCTGGAACCGGGTTTAGGCAAACAGGATAAGACGGCCTCATAAACACCTCCCTCTAGATGGGGAAGGGACAGACCGTAGGCTTCCGCCATATCGCAGGCAGCCACACCCAGTGCCCCGCCCCCGCCGGCAACGGTGATTCCCCGGTAAATCCGGTGGGGCAGCAGGGAAAAAGCGAGGCAGGTTTGAGCCATTTCTTCGAGGCTTTGAACCTGAATCGCCCCCGCCTGGTGGATGGCCGCTTCCCAGATAACCCGGTTGCCTCCCAGCGAGGCGGTATGGCTTGTTACCGCCCGTTGCCCCGCCTCTGACAGCCCGCCTTTATAGACGACAACAGGTTTGACCGCTGATGTTTCCCGAAGGGCCCTGATAAAGCGCTCACCCTCTTCCACACCCTCCACATAAAGCGAAACAATGCCCGTTTCGTCATCGTCTTTGAAATACTCCAGGAGCTCCGTCTCCCGGAGGTCGGCGCCGTTGCCAAAACTGACCATCTTGCTGAAGTGGACGCCTGTCCAGGGGCCCATGAAGGCAAAATCTATAGACATGCCTCCACTTTGGGAAATGAAGGCGACGGGACCGCTCTCTCTGGACAGATCCGGGCCGGGAAGCATGGTGAGCCCGCTGCGGGGACAATAAATACCGAAACAATTGGGACCGATGACCCGAATTCCCCTGCTGGCTATGGAGCGAATCTCATCTTCCAGGGCAACACCTTCCGGCGTTCCTAACTCTCGAAACCCGGAAGAAATGATTTCGGCCCCCAGGGCCCCCTTTCTTCGGCACTGTTCCAGGGTTGACGGTACTTGCGATGCGGCCACGGCGATAATTGCAAAATCTATGTTTTCGGGGATTTCATCGATACTTCGATATATTTTCCTCCCCAGAATTTCCCCTCCCCGGGGATTGACGGGGATAAGTTCTCCCTCAAAACCCATGGATAAAAGGGAAAGAAGAATTCCCCGGCCAAAGCCGAAACCCTCCGTCGATACCCCGGCAACAGCGACGCGGCGGGGATGAAAAATCCGATCGAGATCTTTGTGAGACATGGCAGATTACCTCATTGATTAGCGGCTCATCAGTCTCAGCAATATTTAGAGCCTCTATCCATATAGCGAAGGGACGACGATACTTCAAGGAAAAATCAAGGAAGGACCAAGATTCATAAAACATCTTGACAAGGGAATGATGCGCAATTATGAAGCGCCATTAAACCTGTGGAAGGTGAATCATGGACAAGAAGGTAGCGGTTATTGGGGCGGGAAATGTGGGGGCGACCGTCGCCCAGCGGCTTGTGGAGAAGGCATTATGCGATGTTGTTCTGATCGACGTTCTGGAAGGCATCCCTCAAGGCAAGGCCCTGGATCTTGCCGAGGCGGCCCCCATCGAGAAGCACGACTCCATGATCATGGGGGCGAACAGCTATGAAGATTCGGCAGGATCGGATATCGTCATCATCACGGCGGGTGTTCCACGCAAGCCCGGTATGAGCAGGGATGACCTCCTGACAATCAATTCCCGGATCATGAAAACTGTGGTGCAGGAAGTGGTCAGGTATTCACCGGCAGCCATCTTGATCATTGTCAGTAATCCCCTGGATGCGATGTGTCATGTTGCCTACGAGGTCAGCGGTTTTCCGAGAAACAGGGTGATAGGTATGGCGGGCGTCCTCGATGCGGCGCGGTTCCGGGCCTTTATCGCGATGGCATTGCAGGTATCGGTGGAGAATATCCACGCCACCGTCCTGGGGGGGCATGGCGATACAATGGTTCCCCTGCCGCGTTATTCAACTGTTGCCGGTATCCCGTTGCCCGAGGTCCTCTCCCCTGAGCGAATCGAGACCCTGGTTGACAGAACTCGCAACGGGGGGGCGGAAATCGTCGGCCTTCTGAAAACGGGCAGCGCCTTCTACGCCCCGGCGTCAGCGGCGGTAGAGAAGGCCGAGGCAATCCTCAAAGACCGAAAAAAAATCCTTCCCTGTGCAGTATATCTCCAGGGGGAGTATGGTATTCAAGACCTGTTTGTTGGCGTTCCGGTAAAATTAGGCAAAGGGGGCGTTGAAGAGATCATGCCGCTTCGCCTGACCGAGGGGGAAATGTCAGCCCTGAAAAAGTCAGCCCAATCCGTGAGGGAGCTTGTCGATGCCCTGAAGCGCCTTGCCTGAGTTTGCGAGGAGGGGGCCGTTGGCCGTGTATTCAAGGAGCAGACTTGAAGGCGGGCTGTGGCCTTTTTGGCGAGTGGGAGCCGAAGCGGGTATAGATGACGGCACCCAGACCCATCATCAGGGCAAGGACCTTGACCATCCAGCCTATGTAGGGTATCCAGCCGATTAACCACAAGACGACCAGCCCCCAGAAGGTTTCCCTGATGATGTGCTGGGGAGGTCTCTTAAACAATGCATATAGCTTCTGTCCGAGAATCTGGGACATGGCGATGAAACCAAGCAGCCCCGCGGAAACGATGAGGATCATCTCCAAAGGTATGAGCACAATTCCGATGACGGAGATGGTCAACAAAATAGCCAATGGTACAACCAGCACCATTCCCAGAAGTCCCCAGAGAGTAATCTTTACAGTTTCTTCCTGAATGGAAGCAGCAATGACCCTGACGGGTTTGGGTATCAGGATTACAATCAGGACGGCAATGATCAATACGCTGAAGAAGATGGTGAGGGAAATAATTGCGAATACCCAAGACCAACCTTCCCATTCACCACTTAGAACCGTGGTGATAGCGTCTGAGATGTTTGAGGAGTTAATCGCCGTGATCGTTCCCTGAACCTCTGCCCCCTTACCCCTGACAATGACGCCGCCAATGGTTAGGATATTCCCTTTAACCACGGCCTTTCTGGTCAGAACAATGGATTTGTTAATAGCAATAACGTTTCCCTCGACAGTCCCTGAGACCGTGATCTGGCCATTGATTGCCAAGACATGATTTACCCGTACCCCTTCTTCAACCGTGATGTCCTCTCCGATTTTGAAGATCGTAGCATTTTCCGCCTGGACGTTTGCGGCAAAGGCGACGATTAAAATCAGTATGATCACGACAAACACTTTTTTCATTTCACTGTCCCTTTGACATCTCCGACGAGCGCGCATTCCCCATATTAATCAGGAACCTTTTAACTGTAAACATGCTTATATTTTGTTTGGACTACTATCGGAAAGGCTTGCGGCTGTCAATCATAAAATCATGAAATTATTTCGATTGCTGAAAAATATCCCACTTTGTGTTCTATAGTAGTATTATTCTAAAAAAATCTTGATTTTTTGCCTGCTGTCTTGTATCAATAGCAACAGATTAGGGCTGGTATAAAAGGCGTGTTATCAAACAAGTTACATATGATTAACCTCGTAGTAAATGAAACAAAGGGATACCGGCCATGAACAGTATTATCTTAAATAATTGAGGAGGAAGAAAAATGATTCGTAAGGGTCAAGAAGAAACGGAGAAGAAGGGTGAGGAAAGAGTAGCGGAGCTGCTCAGGATTAATAAAGCACTGGAACAGCAAAACGCAGAGAAAAAGGTCGCTGAGGAGGCCCTGAAGAGGCGGGAAATGGAACTGGAGGCTACCGCCAAATCTCTCGAAGAACTCAATGCCGCTCTCAAGGTGCTGTTGAAGCACCGGGAGGATGACAAGAACGAAGTCGGGGTCAGGGTTATCGCCAATGTCAAGGAACTCGTCCTGCCTTATGTCGGGAAACTTAAGTCCACCCCCTTGAACGAAACCCAGGCGATTCTGGTCGATATCATCGATATGCACCTTGGAGAAATCATATCGCCTTTCCTCATGAAGCTGACCTCTACGTACCTGGGTTTCACTCCCAAAGAGATTCAGGTAGCCAGCCTCATCAGAGATGCGAAGAAGACCAAGGAAATCGCTGCGATCATGAATGTTTCCAAGAGCGCCATTGATCTGCACCGGAATCACATCCGGAATAAGCTTGGTTTAAATAACAAGAAGGTCAATCTGCGTTCTTATCTGTCTTCGCTGCCGTAGACGAATTTTCGGCGCTTTTTCGGGGAAGTTGGAAGATCGGCAGACCCAGGTGTCTGCGGTTGTTATCTCCGCAGAGCCGGGTCTGCCCCCTTATTGGTTGGTTCGCCCTCCTTCCCGCCAAACTGCGTCAAAATTGGTTTTCCCGGGG
>DMAT01000397.1 GCA_003451635.1 Syntrophus sp. (in: bacteria)
AACCCTTTGTCGTCAGCTCAAACAGGTAATCCTGGGTGATCAGGTCAGGGCCGTCACAATCTACGACACTAAGATAGCCTATTTTCCGGCGATGATCGGCAGGCATATAAAAGACGTCCGACGCCGGGGCAAGGGTCTGGAAATCGATCTGAGCGGCCCCGTTGTCCACCTTCACCTACGTATGTCCGGGCGCCTCTTCTGGCAGCCGGATTTTGGCCTACCCCCCACTCACACCCGATTTACCATCGATTTTGCTCAGGGCCGGCTTTTATGCATCGATCCCCGCCGTTTTGCCACCCTGGACCTCCGGCACGAATATGAGGCGGGGAAATCTTCCATCCCTAATCTTCTTGCCGGGATCGATCTCGACCCTATCTGCCTCCAGGCCCAGCGACGGCGCCTTCCCATCAAGGCCTTTCTCCTGGATCAACAGGTCTTGCCGGGAATGGGCAATATCTATGCCTGCGAAATTCTTTTCGAATCATCTATAAACCCGTGGCGGCCGACCTGCGACGTTACCCCGGAAGAATGGCAGAAAATTATAACGGCAACCGCTGATATCCTTAAAATCGCTGTTACCTGCCGGGGAACGAGCATATCCGACTGGCGGGATCTCTTCGGCCAGAAGGGTGAATACCAGCACCGGCTGAAGGTCTATGGCCATGCGGGCGAGACCTGCCCACGTTGTCACGGTCAAATAGAACGCCAAAAGCTCAGCGGCCGGGGAACATATTACTGCCCTTCCTGTCAGACGTAAGGGAGGATTTGCTTCTGAAATGAGTTAAATTACGCGGATTTCATCCGGTATCCTTTTTCTATGCCGTTACCGTCAGGCCAGTAAATCAACCGTCTTCATCTTGTGATACAGAAATGGCAAGTCAGCCGATTTGATGCGGAACTGGCTTCTTCGTTTTGTGCGGGGCACCGTCGAGGCATTCTCCAGTTTAATTCCCGGATCATAGTAAATCTGTCCTGCCGATATTGCCTTGAGGTAAAGCAAGAAATCCGTTCCCATTCCCAATCGTACAAGATTTCCATAACGATATCTGAGGTCGGGGCTTTTATTGCTAATGCTTGGAATGTAGACAGCCTGTGCATGTTTGCGATTCCAATGCTGCATGATTTCGGAATAGCGCCAGACGGCCGCATCTTCACCGTTGAGATTCATAAGTGCAATCCCGCCTGTGGCATCACGAATTTTACCGGCTTTCCTGTCAAAACCCAGCAAGATTATAGACAGGCCTGTCCGCTCATGATAATTGTCAATCCGATGTATGCCACCGAAATTCAGCCGGTCTTCCCGTCCTGCCTGCCCTGTCATGTCAGGATAGCCATATTTCCGGATGAACGCTTCAACACCTGCCGTTTTGTAAAAACCTCCAGTCGGTTCAGGAGTCATAAGTGTAAGTATTCCTGCATTAATGTGATCAAGTCTGGTTACATTATGCTGCTTGATTTCAAAACCAAATAAATCAGGTTCTGACTTGCTGTTAGGGATTATACCAAGCTCTGCTTCAAGGGTTAAACCACCGCAATTAGTTGCTTCACAGGGTAAAAGTTGACCATCGCTGCCAAGGCGTTTGGATCGAATCCACCCTTGTAGATGAATCCTTCGCAACTCTTCAAGTAACTCTTTTTCATTATCGACAGGATGACTATCAAATCCAATCTCGTGAAATACCCCTTTTTTGGGCAGTTCCCCTCGCGCAGTCACTTCATTGGCAATATTGCTGTCCGGATGGCAGATGTAGCCGATGATACTGCCTTCGGGGTGTATGCCAAGAAAAAGAATACGCCCGGACAAACGCAGTTTTTCGTCCATCAATTCTGAGGGTGCATTAATACAGCCGCTAAGAAAACCGGAAAAACGTACTTCGGGATATTGGGGATAGAGTATAAGTTGTGCATTTGGGGCCTTACAAAGAGCCCCATCTTCAGTAAGCCAAGAGAAATCGAGAGCCGCCTTGAAAATATGCGGTTTGCCGGGATCAGTAATGATTTCTTTGAAAGGTATCAGATTGATTGCACTGAAATTTCCGCCGAAATATACTTGCTGTTTTCTGTTGTCATTTGCAGCAAGAGATTTTATGTAGATCGTACGACATCCATTCGCTTTCATTAAAGCAGTTAACGTCGATAGTTGCATATTACTCCCTTGATTTCACATGTCGCATTACCGTTTTTTAACCAATAAACAATCTCATCAACCAGCAATTCGAGTGGCCAACGCTGTTTACCTTTCAAAGCACATTCCCAGATCTTCAGGATTCTCCAGTGCTGATCATGCAGCAAGTTCACTGCAAGTTCATCTACGGCAATGTTTTTGGTTATCTTTTCCCTCCAGAAAATTTCATTGCTGGAGGGCCATTTAAACAGATGGCAGTCATGACCGTGCCAGAAACAGCCATGAATCATGATCACAGCACGGTAACGAGGCAAAACAACGTCAGGCTTTCCGGGGAGTCTCTTATCGTGAAGCCGGTAGCGAAATCCACGTCCGTGAAGGCACTTACGGATGAGGAGTTCCGGTCGGGTGTTCTTGCCACGTATGCCGGTCATCATCCGGCTTCTGACCTCTGGGGATACTACGTCTGTCATTTTGTAGAGTAGACCCTGCCATTATATGCAATGGTTGCCAAATGCATGCCGTCTTTGAAAACTTTCCCGGCATCACCGCACCAATTACCCCCGCCAAGATTCCAGTATGAAATATAATCCCTGCATGCAGCTACAGCCTCATCTATCGAACTTGTCATTCTTTTCTGTGAGGGACTCAATGCTACATATTGTCCATGATCCGGATTTCCTTTTGAACAGAGTATCGTTTTATACATTTTGTATCTCCCCTTTCTTTCATCTCCATAACATGAGGTTTCATGATTCTGGCAACTTCTTTAATAACAGGTACTACCACTGCGTTGCCAAACTGTTTATAAGCCCGGGTATCGGATACCGGGATGATAAACTCCTTGCCATTGCGGTCAAAGCCCATCAAACGGGAACATTCTCGCGGAGTTAGCCGTCGTGGATTTTTACCATCACCGCGATTGACAAGTATTTCACTACCATCTTTATAGTAACGGGCAGATAGTGTACGTGCGGTATCATTTTCTCCTGTTAACCCGAAACCGAAACCGTGGCCGGCAGCCTTGTGCTTTGCTGCGTAGTCCTGCAGATAGCGCCACAGGTGGTCTGACAGGATGTACTTGCTGTCAACCTCGCCGACAGGCTGAAGGATATCTTTCAGGGTCAGGGCTTTCGGGCGCGGCAGGCTGAGATCATCCCATGTAAAGCCGGTATCGCCATCAAATCCGACAATAAAAATTCGCTCCCGGTGTTGTGGAACAAACCCCTTTGCATCTATGACCTTATAATAAACATTGTATTTCAGCTCATTCACCAAAGTATCCATAATTACCTGGAAAGTCTTCCCCTTGTCATGCCGTTCGAGGTTCTTCACATTTTCAAGCAGGAAGGCAGGTGGCCGCAATTCATCAAGGATAGAGGCAATATGGAAAAACAGGTTGCCCTGCTCCTTACACGCAAACCCGTGAGGACGGCCCAAGGCATTCTTTTTGCTGACACCGGCAATTGAAAAAGGCTGACAGGGAAAACCGGCCAGCAAGACATCGGGAGAGACCGGAATATGTTTCCTTATATCTCCAATGATATCGTTTATATCTCCAGCCAGTTCATGATCATCGTTGAAGTTGGCCCTGTATGTTTTTTGTGAATATGTATCCCATTCACAGGTAAAAATGCATTGCCCGCCGATATCTTCAAACCCCAACCTGAGTCCGCCTATTCCTGCAAACAGGTCAATGAAAGTAAAATCAGCCTGTTTCGGAGATGCTTCATACAGATTCAGATAGAGCTGCTCCATAATGCGGCAGTCATTTACCGAGATCCTCGTCTCGTAAGCTATCCATCGCCTGATGGTTCGCGGAGACTTGCCCAAATTGTCGGCTACTATGCCCAGACCGTGTGCATCAATTGCCTTCTTTAAAAGTAAGACGGGATTTTTATCCATAAATACCTCGAGGATTATTTATGACAAAATGTCACATGTTGTCCCTTTATGCAAGCAATGAATATTGACAGAACTTAAAATATGCTGCAAAAACTTTGCGCCTGTTAAACAGAACTTATTGAATTTGCCGGGCTTGTTGCAGTGTTGACTTGTATTTTAATCTTGGATTATCGACAATTAAGGATTCAGTTATTCCCGACGGGCCAGTTAACAGAAAAAAGCGCCCGCGCAGAGATCAATGTTTCTTCTCTTTACTCAACTCACTGTAGAGGTTCCTGGCTTCCGCGTATATTCCCGCAAATTCTTTTGGTAATGTCTGTTGCGGTATCCGGACAAACATCGTTTCCAAGACACTTTTACCGGCATCATCCTCACCCGCCATCCGGTAAAGAAGGGCCAAGCCATAATATGCGTTTGGGACATCCTGAATCTTTATGGCTTTCTTGAAAAGGATCTCCGCCTTCTGAAACTCTCTCTTTTGCGTCATCAAGCCAGCGTAGTTGGTCAAGACCATGGCATCTTCGGGATGGTGCTCCAGACATTTCTCGTAATAGAAAGCGGCTACGTCCAGATTTCCTTCTTTATTCACGTATATGTTACCCAGGATTACATAGCTCCAGACATCCGTCGGATCGATCTGCAAACATCCTTGCAGGTGTTGTTTCGCTTTCTCCAGCTTGCCTTGCTCCAGATAAACCTTGGCCATGTTGCGGCGGGCAGCCACATTTTCGGGAATAACTGCCAGAACCTCCTGAAATAGCTTCAGAGCCTCCGGGAGTCTGCCTTTCCCGGCCGCGTCAACCCCCTTCGCCAGCTTCTTAATGGCCTCAGCATATTTCTCGGGCGTTGCATCCCGGAATGAAATGTGAACCATTCCGCCGTCAACAACTATATCCATTACTTCTGCAATCACACCATAAAGCTTCTTGATACGCGTAATCACGTCCTGCTCGGTATATTCAGCGGGATCGAATCGCTTGCCCGGTGCGATCATGATGTCTGTCAAGGGAATGGATAATTTCATATAGCCCCTATCGTCTATCCCGTTTGTAAATAATTCGGAGGGATATCCTCAAATCCTCGCCATTTAAACCAGCCTGATATATTAACGAAAGCGGCCCATTTATCGATCATTATGTTGTCGCCTTCATGGCTGTCGGTATAATTCCTTTCAGTTATGGACGAAAGTTCCTTCCCTTTTCCGATATATCTGGTTGAGCTGTACTCCCTTACGAAATTCTGGCCTACATGCAAACCGATGATTTTGAAAAACGCATAATTCATCACATTGGATGCAAACAAGATTGTATGGGGAGTCACCTTATGGGTCGTCTCAGTAAGACCCGCCATTGACTCGGAATGCTGCTTCTTTAGCGATTTCACCTGAAGAGGCCTCAAGGCAGGAAATTGGTCATAAATCCACTTCTCGATCATGATGTCGGGCGGCAGATTAGTAACCTGACGTACAAGCCCATTGTACCAGATATCGATGATCTGGGCTATTTGATCCTCCGAGAGAATATCGGTCAGTGCCATGATCTCGTTTTCTATTGTCTTGAGGGCTTTGTATTTTATCTGTTGGTCGCTGTAGGGCATCAGTCTCTGATTCTCCGGACACTTAAAAATCCTGAAAAGATGCCCGCATTCGTGGACAATCAGATGGTTGATGATCTCATCGTGTTCTTTTTTGTAATAAATAAGATGCGATGGCATATCTTTTCTTGCCATCTTGAGCGCCGCATATGTCGTCAGATTCTCTTTTGCAATGAATTCTATACCCTTACCCGTTACATTCTTGACCTCTTCAAGAACGTCGGGAACAGGGTCAATGAATTGTATATCCATGAGGCCTTTCCTTGCCGA
>DMAT01000338.1 GCA_003451635.1 Syntrophus sp. (in: bacteria)
GGCAATGATGACCCGACCCGGCAGGACAACGGGCTGGAGGAGATACCGGATAACGTCCCTGGCGATCAGCACCGTCTCTTCGCGGCGGCGTTCCTGTTTCAGCGTGTCCATTGTCAGGTTGGTCAATGCCAGGGAACCGGCGTCTAGTTTGTCATCATCCATAAGTCCCAGGCCGGTGCGTACCGATGATCTGACAACCGGCAACACCAATTCTGGTCCGACGGAGTCGGAAGAGGCATCTCTTTCCGATTCTTCCGGACCGATTGACCGGATCAGCCAGAGGCCGCGTCCCTGCTCCTGAGCAGTAACGATTTTCTCGAATATGGTCAATGTCCTTGTGTCCTTTCCCTCCAGAACATCGACGAGCACCTCCACCCTCCCCCCGCAGAGCATACCGCCGGCGGCAACTTCTTTTGCGGTTAGTGAGAATGTAAGGCAGACGGGACGGGCGCTATGGAGAGCATTCTTAGCCGCCGCCAGGACCTGCGCCTCCAGGAGGCCTCCCCCGACGGTTCCCATACTTTCGCCGCCAACAGTAACGACCATAGAGGCCCCCGCTTCACGGGGTCCCGATCCCGACCGGGTTACAACCGTCGCCAGGACCAGCCGCTGCCGACGTGCCAGGCAGTCCAAAATATTCCGATATAGTTCTTTACTCATAAAGTTCTTTACTCATTGAAACACCGATGTCCCTGTGATATGTTTTCCATGAGTATCGCATAGCACGGTGTTGGATGAATGTCATCCACCAGATAAAATTAGGAGATAAGTGGGGTGAATCCCTATATTCCCGAGATCGGGAAGCCCGTTCCCAGGGCGGACGCAGATGCTAAGGCCAGGGGCGCGGAAAAATACGCTGTCGATCATTACGGAGAGAACCTCGTATGGGCTGGCGTACGGCGGTCAGGCGTCGCCCACGGCCGGATTCGCCTCATTGATGCAGCCGCAGCGCTGCAACTACCCGGCGTGATTGCCGTGCTGACGGGCCGGGACGTCCCGGGAACGAACCGCCAGGGGATCGTTCACAAGGATCAGCCTGTCCTGGCCGCAGACAAGGTACGTCACTGCGGCGACGCCGTCGCCCTCGTCTTGGCGGAAGACCGGGCGACGCTGCAAAAGGCGCTATCCCTCATCAACGTCGAGATCGATCCCCTCCCCGGGGTGTTCACCGTTGGCGAGGCCCTCCATCCTGGCGCCCCCCTCGTCCATGAAGACCATCCCCAGGGCAACATCCTCCTCCAGGCCGAAATCCGGGCCGGCGATGGTCAGTCGGCCCTGGCGGGATGCGACATCCTTTTGGAGGAGACTTTTCATGTCCCCGTACAATCCCACGCCTTTATCGAGACGGAAAATGGCGTCGCCTGGCAGGAAGAAGACGGCAAGGTCGTCCTCGTCGTCTCCACCCAGGCCCCCTTCCGCGACAAATGGGAGATCAGCCACGCCCTGGGCCTGCCCCTGGACCGGCTCCGCATTATCGGTCCCTACCTCGGCGGGGCCTTCGGAGGCAAGGACGGCGCCACGGTCCAGTGCTTCCTCGTTCTCGCCGCCCTCCATGCCGGGGGAAGGCGTGTCAAGATGTGGTGGGACCGTGAGGAGAGTTTCATTGCCGGCTACAAGCGCCATGCCGTCCGCATGGACTACCGCCTCGGCGCCCGGGCCGATGGGACGCTCCAGGCACTCCACTGCCGCCTCTACTACGACACCGGGGCCTACGCCCACCTGGGCGGAGAAGTCATGGCCCTGGGCATGGAGCACGCCGGGGGGCCCTACCGCATCCCCCACACCCTGATTGAAGGCTGGTGCGTCTACACGAACAATCCCATCGCCGGGGCCATGCGCGGTTTCGGCGTCGCCCAGGTCAGCTTCGCCTTCGAGGGGATGATGGACCTCCTGGCCGGGAAACTGGGCATGGACCCCCTGGAACTGCGCCGGAAAAACGCCCTCCGCCGGGGCGACCGGAATACCGCCGGCGTCACCATGACCCAGTCCACAGGCATAGGGGACTGCCTGGCCGCCGTGCAGCAGCATCCCCTCTGGCAGGGACGGAAGGCATGGAAAAGAGGGGCCGGCCCCTTCCGCAAGCGGGGGGTGGGCGTAGCCGCCGTGTTTAACGCTATGGGCTATGGCCGGGGACTTCCCGATTCGGCGCTGGCCAAGGTGGAACTAACAACCGAGGGGCGCATCTGCGTTTACAGCGGCGTCTCCGACATGGGCCAGGGCAACTCCACGGCCTTCGTCCAGATCGCCGGCCAGATCCTCTGCCAGGAGCACACCGCCATCGAACTGGTCCAGCCGGACACCGAACGGACTCTCCCCTCGGGATCGGCGGCGGCCAGCCGCACCACCTATACCTACGGTAACGCCCTGATCAAGGCCTGCGAAGAACTACGCCGTCGCCTCACCGGGCGGGCGGCCCTGATGCTGCTGTCCGATACGCTGGACGATCTGGAGCTCTTGCCGGGGCGAGTCAGGAACCTGGCATCGGGGCGGGAGATTCCCCTGACCGCCCTGGCGGCGATGATGACACCCGAAGACCGTATCTGCATCAGCCAGTTTCTCATGCCCGTGGTCCGGGACAAACTGGATACAGGCAAGGAGTTTGTCATCGGCTTTCCCCACCTTCTTTTTTCTTACGCCGCCCACCTGGTCTGCATCGAGGTGGATGAGCTGACCGGGGCCATCGCTGTCAAGGCCTACTTGGCGGCGACGGAGGCGGGACGGGTCATCAACCCCCAATCATTTGAGCAGCAGGTTCAGGGCGCCATCGCCCAGGGGATTGGCTATGCCCTTTCCGAAGAAGTCCTGCTTAAGGAGGGTCGCATCGTGAACCCCGATTTTGCCACTTACATCATCCCCGGAACCATGGATATCCCGGAGATGGTCTCCCTGGCTGTGGAGGCCTACGAACCTTCCGGCCCCTACGGCATGAAAGGAGTCGGCGAGGTAGGAATGAACGGCCCGCTCCCCGCCATAGCCGGCGCCCTGGCCGACGCCTGCGGAATTAACATAACCCGGTCGCCCCTGACAGCAGAACGGGTCCTTACGACGCTGCAAAAGCAGCCGGAGACAACATGACCATTCACTTCCTTTTGAACGGAAAGAAAACGACGCTGGACGTATCACCGGACCGCCGGGCCGTGGATGTCCTGCGGGAAGATTGCGGACTGACTGGAACGAAGGAAGGCTGCGGCGCCGGAGAATGCGGGGCCTGCACAATCCTCGTGGACGGCGTGAGCCGTTTGTCCTGCCTAATGCTGGCGGCGCAACTGGCAGGCCGGGAGATTACAACCATCGAGGGGGTTTCCAATGAGGATCGTCTGCACCCCCTGCAGGATGCCTTCATCCAACACGGTGCCGTCCAGTGCGGTTTTTGTACGCCGGGGATGATCCTGTCGGCGGCCTCCCTGCTGAACCTCAATCCCCAGCCCACGCGGGCGGACATCCGGGCGGGGTTGAGCGGCAACCTCTGCCGGTGCACGGGGTATCAGAAGATTATAGATGCCGTCGAGGCAACGGCCCGCCGCGGGGAGGAGACAAAGTGACGCAGGTTTATCTCCCGCACACGCTGGCGGAGCTCTGGTCGTATATGGACAGGGAACCGGAAGCACTTATTTACGCCGGCGGCACGGACCTGCTCGTGAAGATGCGGGCTGGTAAGACGGCAGCCGCCCCTGCCCTTATCTGTCTGGAGCGCCTTCCCGAACTCCGGGACATCCGGGAGACCACTGCCGGCATCCGGATTGGCGCCGCCGCCACTCATGCGGAAATCCTCCGTCATCCTTTGATCCTGACCCAACTGCCCGTCCTGGCCCAGGCCCTGCCGACACTGGGGTCACCCCTGATCCGCAACATGGGTACGATCGGCGGNNCGCCGGCGATACCTTGCCGCCCCTTTATGTCCTGGAGGCGGAGGTGGAACTGTGCAACGGCGAAACCATTCGCACCCTGCCGATCGGGGAGTTAATAACCGGCCCCGGGAAGACGAAATTGCATAAGGGTGAGATCCTGACCGGCGTCGTCGTGAAAAAACCGGAGGGATATAACGTCCATCACTTCGAGAAAGTCGGACAACGCAAGTCCATGGCCTGCGCCGTCGCCAGCATGACCGCCCTGCTGCGGCAGTCCCCATCGGGGGAGATCGAAGCAGCGCGGCTGGCCTGGGGCAGTGTCGGACCGACCGTTGTGACCGCCGCCGCTGTCGAAGATGCGTTGATCGGCGAAAAACTATCTCTGGAAACACTGGCCGCCGCCGCAGAAAAAATCAAACAAATCGTAGCGCCCATCGACGACATCCGAGCATCGGCAGATTACCGCCGGAGCGTTTCAGGCAACCTGCTCCTGCGTCTCCTTGACACCCGACCGCCCTCATAGGATTTTGCAAATGAAAATTGAAGACTTCTAACAAAACATATGATATGGAGACCAAAAATGCCTCACCAATCTTGTTCGAACCGAAACTGGAGTTTATGAAATTTTCGCTAATCCCCATCTGCCTTGTATTTATTCTTGTTATCGCTATGGCTGAGGCCAATGAGCCGAAGGCGGGGTTCGTGAAAAATGTTTCCGGGAAGGCATTCATTGAACGTAATAAAGTCGTAACTGCGGCCAAGGTTAAGGACATGTTGAGGGAAAACGATATCCTTGTTACAGGTAACACCGGGTCCATGGGGGTTATTCTTCAGGACAACAGCGTCATGTCTATCGGTTCCAATACCCGTCTTGTTATTTCAAAATTCGCGTTCGAACCTGCTGATGAAAAACTTTCTTTCATCGCACAGATTAAAAAAGGAACCGTGGTTTATCTCACGGGTCTGATTGCCAAACTTAACCATAGCGGCGTAAGATTCGAAACTCCTGCGGCTACATGCGGTATCCGGGGGACGCATTTCGCCATCAAAGTTGAAGATCCGGGGAACTGATTATACAAGAGATAAGCAATTCTTTTTTACCGCCTCGTCGCACAGTGAAGCACATCACAGGAAACAGCAGCGATGAAAAATAAGTCACTCCTGAGAGTGCGGAACATTTTCCCGCCGCTTGTATTGTTCTTGCTCCTGATATCTGGGTGCGCCTCCACGACGCAAGTAGTTCTACTGCCAGATCCGGACGGTAAAGTGGGAACCCTTGAAGTTTCAAATGTAAAGGGGACGCAGACACTAAATCAGGCTTGGCAGGCCACCGTATCTGCAAGCATGGACAGGATACCCAGCGAACCGAAACTGCTGGAAGAAGAAAAGGTACGACAAGTATTTCGTGAAGCTTTGGAGGCGGAGCCCATCCCGCCGGTGAGCTTTATTGTATATTTCAGGACGGACCGTTCTGTGCTTTCAACCGAGTCTCTCACATTATTGACCAATGTCATGCACGCAATCATGTCCCGGAAATCGACAGACATTATCATCAGTGGCCACACCGACGCTGTTGGAGCCATCGATTATAACCACCGTCTTTCCCTTCGGCGCGCCAAAGCCGTAGCGGACATTCTCATTGCCAGGGGCATAGATCGTCAAAACATTCAGGTATCTTATCACGGGAAGGGTAATCCTCTGGTTCCCACTCCCGACGGAAGACCGGAACCTCGGAACCGCAGAGTTGAGATTACAGTACGTTAAATTCCAAAAAGAGGGATAAGGAGGACGCCATGAAGATCATTCATTATGAAGAAATTGAGGCGAGGCATTTCGACAGTGAAGCTGCTAAAGCTATCTCCGGCCGGGTTCTTATCGGCAAGTCCGACGGGGCCGACCATTTCTGCATGCGCCTCTTTGAATTTTCACCGGGAGGATTTTCACCGAAACACGCCCACCCCTGGGAGCATGAAATATTCTTCCATGCCGGACTGGGGGAGGTCTTCGCTCAGGGGGACTGGACGCCGGTCAAGGCCGGCTGCGCCGTCTTTGTTCCCCCCGGAGTGGAGCATCAGGTAAGAAATACGGGAGCGGAGAAATTGATTATGCTCTGCCTCGTGCCGCCGGCAGCGCCGGAATTATGATAAAAGAAAGATAAGGAGAGAAATTATTTATGGCAGCAAAAAAATGGAATGCCGCTCCGGAGATGCAGATCGATCCCGGAAAGGCCTATATCGTTACAATGGAGACCAGCCAGGGAGAAATCAAACTGGAACTTTACCCCCAATATGCCCCGAAAACGGTCAACAACTTCGTTTTTCTGATTCGGGAAGGCTACTATGACGGCGTAACCTTCCACCGGGTGATCAAAAACTTCGTCATCCAGGGCGGGGACCCGACGGGAAAAGGGAGCGGCGGCCCTGGTTATCAGTTTGAGGACGAGTTCCGGGGAAATCCCATGAAGCATGAAACCGGGTCTATTTCCATGGCCAACGCCGGACCGGGGACCAACGGCAGCCAGTTTTTCATCACCCATTCGCCCCAACCACATCTGGACGGTCATCATACCGTTTTCGGCAAGGTAGTGAAAGGGCAGGACGTCGTGGACGCCATTGCCCAGGGTGACTTGATGAAGACGGTCACTGTCATCGAAAGCTGAACGAGGTAAGGGGAAATGAGCAAGTTATTCGATAAAAGCGCCATCAACTCCCTGGAGTTGAAGAATCGTTTTGTACGCTCGGCGACCTGGGAAGGTATGGCCGACGAAAACGGAAATCCGGCGCCGCAGTTGCTGGAAACCATGACCGCCTTAGCCGCCGGCGGCGTCGGCCTGATCATCACCAGCCACGCCTTTATTAGCCCCGAGGGCCGGGCCACCCCCTGGCAGCTTGCCATCGACAAAGATGAACGCATCGACGGGCTCAGGAAAATGACGGACACCGTCCATGCCGCCGGAGGCCGGATCGCCGTGCAGCTTGCCCATGCCGGCGCCTTTGCCGCGGCGGCCCTGAGCGGTATGCCCCGGCTGGTTGTTTCCCCGGCGGAAGGTTCTGATCCTTCTCCGCAAAAGGAGATGGAAACCAAGGACATCAAGGCAATCATCGAGGCCTATGCGGCCGCTGCCGAACG
>DMAT01000276.1 GCA_003451635.1 Syntrophus sp. (in: bacteria)
ACGTAATCCAGCAGTTGATCTCGGGAATAAACCCTGCCCGGATGCTTTGTTAAAAAAATCAACAGCTTCAACTCCTTTGGGCCGAGCTCCACTTTCCGGTCGGACAGGCGGACCTCATAGGACAGGTAATTGACTTGGAGACCACGGAAGGAGAAGGCATCGCCCTCTTCCGGCATCGGTTTCCTTTCCGACCTCCGGAGAACGGCCCGGACGCGGGCGACAAGCTCGCGGACGCTGAAGGGCTTGGTGATGTAGTCGNNGGATCGAGCAGCAGGCCGCCGATCTCGATCGGCGATTCGCTGTCCACTGGCGTCGCGCGGCGCAGCACGGCCTTCAGGCGGGCGACCAGCTCGCGCGGCGAGAAGGGCTTGGTGATGTAGTCGTCGGCCCCCAATTCGAGGCCGATTATTTTGTCCACATCCTGACCTTTGGCAGTCACCATGACGATAGGCAGATTTTCCGTTTCGGCTTTTCCCCGGAGGCGCCGGCAGATATCGAGGCCGGACAATCCGGGCAGCATCAGGTCGAGGACAATCAAATCGGGCTTTATCGTGCGTACGATTTCCATGGCCTGCTCTCCGTCCCATGCCTTGAAGACGGTGTATCCTTCCTGTTCAAGATTGAAGGCGATCAGTTCAACAAGGTCCTTTTCGTCATCCACCACCAGGATTTTTTTTGCCGTCATGCTTTAACCGCTCCGCCGATTTTGATGTGGGAGTTTCACCGACTTTGCAGAGATTGTCAAGGGACTTTCATGAATTTTCATCAAAGCGTCATGAGGCCGCAACAATTGTCCGTTATAGAGCCAATCGTAACAATTCGGACCTGCCATTTAGAAAGGAATAATCGTCATCATGTTGAAAAGACTCAAAATCTGTCTGGTCGTCACTTTCCTGCTGCTATCGTCCCCTGCGGGCCTTTACTCCCAGCCGGTTCTGAACGGCACCGGGGCCACTTTCCCGAGCCCCCTCTATTTCAAATGGATCGAGGCTTATGGGAAAGATGAGCACGTCCGTATTGTATACAAGGAAGTCGGTTCCAGCGAGGGTATCCGCCTGCTTCTGGCTAGGGAGGTGGATTTCGGAGGAACCGACGCCTTTCTCTCCGAAGGGGATATGGGCAAGACTCCCGACACTATCCTCCACATACCCACTTGCATCGGCGCGGTGGCCATTATTTACAATCTCCCCGGGAATCCGGACTTGAAGCTGTCTCCCGATATCCTGGCCGACATCTTCCTGGGTAAGATCACCTCCTGGTCGGACCGCCGGATATCCCAGATCAATCGCAGCACAATGCCTGCAAAGCTCAAAATCTCCGTAGTCCACCGCTCGGAGGGGAGTGGCACCACTTTTCTGTTGTCCGATTATCTCACCAAGGTCAATCATAACTGGAAGAAAACCATCGGCACGGGCAAGCAACTCCGCTGGCAGACCGGAATAGGGGTGGAGGAAAATTCGGGGGTCTCGGATTTGGTAAAAAAGATCCCCGGCAGCATCGGCTATGTCTCCCTGAATTATGCCGTCGCCCTAAAGTTGCCCACCGCCGCCCTGAAAAATGAACGGGGTCGTTATATGAAACCGACAGTGGAATCCGTCAGTTCCGCCGCATCCATCGATCTACCGGCAGACGCACGGGCACTGATCACCAACAGCGGCCATCCCAACGCCTACCCTATCAGCGGGTTTTCATATATTGTTCTATTCAGGGAACAGGCATATCATCAACGGTCAAAAGAGAAGGCAGAATCCCTGGCCCGATTTCTCTGGTGGTGCATCCACGAAGGCCAGCGGGAAGCGGGGCCCCTCTTTTACGCTCCCCTTCCTCGCCAAGCGGTCCTGGTAACGGAAAAGATCCTCCGCTCTCTCGCCTATGCCGGGCAACCACTTTTAAAACCTTGAGATTCAAAACATGAACAGCAAGAGCCGTTTGTTTTTCGTCTTAATTCTTGCCGGCACTATCTTTTTTACCGGTATCGCAACCATTCATGGCGCGGAACGATTACTCCGCATCGGCATGGTAAACTCGGCGCCCATGTTATCCGGCAATTCCCAGCACAATCAGGAAAGTCTGCCCATCCAAATTCTACGGTATGCCGCAGAGAAGGAAAAATGGCGTCTTGTCTTTGTCGATACCTCCCTCCCAGATGCCTTGGCCGGTCTTGACCGGGGGGCGTACGATCTTGTGGCCGTTGTTCCCTTTGGAAAAGAAAAGGCGACACGTTATGCCTATTCTCGGGAAACGGTAATCTCTTCGTGGGGGCAGATCTATGGGGAGGAAAAAGAATCGGTTAAATCTCCTCTGGATCTCTCGGGGATGGTGATCGGCGTCCACCGCGACGATCCCTTCAACGGGGAGATGCGCTCGCTGATGCGTAGTTTGAATATTCCCTGTAAATTCTTGGAATTCAACTCTTACCAAGAGGTTTTTCAAGCCCTGGACAAAAAATGGATACAGGCGGGCGTGGTGGATCGTTTTTTTGGCGTGATCCATGACGCCGAATTCCCGGCGCTGAAAAAAACGGACATCATCTTGTCCCCCATGGAATATCGCTATGCTTTCCCCAAAATTCACGATGAATCCATCCTTTCCGCATTGGATTACCATGTCGGGGCGCTGAAAAAAGACCCTCACTCCCTCTATTATCGATCCATACAGGGTGGTCCGTTCCTGCCTACCGATCCAAAAACGGCCCAGCAAGTAAAGCAAGTAAAGCGGGGGCTGGTCGCAGCTCTCGCACTACTGTCGCTTACAGCCATTGCCATCCTGGTTCTACGCTGGCAAGTTAAGGCAAAAACCGCCGCATTGACTGCGAAAAACGACGAACTAAAACAGGAAATTGTCATGAGGCGTCAGGCAGAGGAGGCCCTTTGCCGGCAGAAAAACTACTTGACGTCCCTGCATGAAACATCCCTGGATATCATCGGACGCCTCGATCTGGCTGATCTGCTGGAAAAAATTGTCCTGCGGGCAGGCGACCTTGTCGGCACCAAGGATGGCTTTATCTATCTGCCTACGGAACACCGACACACCCTGCGGATGGAGGTTGCCATTGGCGCCTTTTCCGGGCTGATCGGCACCTGCATCCCCCAGGGCGTCGGTTTGACGGGAAAGGTCATCGCCAGCGGCGAACCGATGCTGATAGATGACTATGCAAGCTGGCCGGCGCGTCTTTCCGACCATGCCTACGATTCTCTTCACGCCGTCATGGCCGTTCCCCTCTATTATGAAGGAACGATACAGGGCGTCATCGGTCTGGGGCACTTTGAAGCTACTGAGACGTTTTCCAGCGATGAGTTCGGCGTTCTTAATCGCTTCGGCAATCTGGCTGCCATCGCCTTGAACAACGCCCGCCTATACGCCAAGATTGAGGAGGAGCTTCAGCAACGGATTCAGGCAGAAAAAGAGCGAAAGCGGCTGGAAGGCCAACTCCGGCAGAATCAGAAAATGGAGGCCATCGGCAGGCTTGCCGGCGGTATAGCGCATGATTTCAATAATATATTGACGCCGATCCTCGGGTACGCCGAAATGACCTGGAAGGAATATCCCTCCGATGCCTCCTTGCGGGACCGACTCGAAAAAATTCTGGCCGCCGGTTGCCGGGGCCGGGATCTGGTCGCTCAGATTCTGTCATTCAGCCGCAGTGATGACGGCAAACCCATACCGTTGGACGTGGGAAGCCAGGTGAAGGAAATACTCAAGCTGCTCCGGGCATCCGTTCCCGCCCACATCGAGATCGTTCAGCAGTTGACTGATGAACAGATCATCGTCATGGCGGATCTGACGGATATTCACCAGATCGTCATGAACCTCTGCACAAACGCAGCCCACGCCATGAGGGATAAAGGCGGTCGCCTGGAGATCTCCCTGACTGGTACAGTTATAGACCATATTGCCGCGGCGCGCCATATCGACTTGAAGGCCGCCGCCTACGCCTGTCTGAGTGTAGCCGATACCGGGTGCGGCATGAAAACAGATATTATGGAGCGAATGTTTGAACCTTTTTTTACCACCGGGCAAAAGAGCGGCGGGACCGGCATGGGCCTATCCATCGTCCATGGCATTGTCGGGCGTCTGGGCGGGGCCATCCAGGTTTACAGCGAAGAAGGCCGGGGCAGTGTCTTTCATGTTTATCTGCCGCGGACAGACGCCGCCATGCTTACCGCGGAATCGCCCGAAGCGTCGCCGTCTCCCCAAGGCCGTCAGGAAATGATTCTCGTAGTGGACGATGAAAAGTCCATTGCCGACATGACGGATGAAATGTTGAGTTATATCGGGTACCGGGTTGTCTCGACGACCAGCAGTGATATGGCTCTTGACATATTTCGCTCAGAACCGGAAAGATTTGATCTGATCATCACGGATCATAACATGCCCCGCCGGACGGGCATCGAACTGGCAACAGCGATTTTTTCTATCCGGCCGGATATTCCCGTAATGCTCTCTACGGGATACAGCGACGTCCGGATCGAAGAGCAGGCAAAAAACGCCGGCATTACCGGCCTCATCCGCAAGCCTTATGCATTGGACGACTTGACGCGAAAAGTGAGAGGCATGATCGACGCGTCGATGACTACATCTCTGTAGGCCTGGCCCATAATTGACGTTCTTTGGAGTAGTATTGCAGCCTGCCCTAGCCGGAGGTGGTTTTGGGCTTACTGTAGTTTCGCTGCTCGAACATGTATCCACTTTCCCCCGTCGCTATTGTCATTTGTTTGACCTTCTTTTTCAGCGCTGCGGCCACCTCGGAAAACAGGGCCGGATGTGGATCAATCCAGATTTTACGGCTGTCGATGACGGCCAGGCTTATGGTGACCAGGGGGACCTGGGCCGGATTGCCCTGGCGGTCAATAATCTCGAAATAACCATTTTTCACATGGTCGTGCTTGAAGAGGTCCAACTTGGCTTGGTCATACGCCCGACACAGCGATGTCAGGGATTCCTCGGTGATAATTCCCGGACAGACCATGATGAAATCATCGCCGCCGATATGGCCAAGCTTCGCATCTTTATGAAGGAGTGACATATTTTCAGACATTACCCTGGCCGTTAGACGGAGCAGTTCATCGCCCATGAGAAAACCATAGACATCATTGAAACCCTTGAAATGATCGAGGTCCCCATAAATAATGGTATATTCCGGCTCCATCAGGGCGTCGTGAATCCAGTGGCGGATAACTTCATTGCCGGGGAGGTTCGTAAGCGGGTTGGCAGCCATGGCGCAACGCACTTCCAGCTCCACCGCCTTGGTAATGACCTGTTTCATAGTAACAGAGCCAATAAAACGGGCCTGACTGTCTACAACCAGCACCGGATCATAGAGGTCTTCCTGAAACCGGTCCATGGCAAGTCTGGCCAGCGCGGTTACGGTAATCCTGTCCTCGACGATCAAGGGCTGGTGCTTGCAGATCACATCCACGGGCTTCTTCTGAAACAACTGGTAGCCAAAGGCGCCCCCCGTCTCCAGATAAAAATGCTGTCTCGTAATGAGACCGGAAACGCTTTCACCATCGAGGATCACAACATGATCCATATGGGGAGATTTCTTGAACTTGTCGTCAAGAGCCCGGCAAAGGATGTCATGTCTTTGAACCGTCGGCGGACGGATGACCATACTGCCGATCTGTTCATCGAGATCCGCCTTTGTCTGATCATATTTTTTGACCAAGGAAGCAATTTTCTCCTTTAATTCTTCGGACAAACCATAGGGCGTCTCCTGGGGGCGACCGAACAAAAAACCTTGGGCATAACGAATCCCGTACTTGACGAGGAGTTCGAGTTCATCCCACGATTCAATGCCCTCGGCGATGAGCTTGGAATTGACGCTGGCAGCGAAAGTGGCAATCGACTTGACCAGTTTCTGTTTATAATCATACTTGTGAACATCCCGGACGATGGCCATGTCGAGCTTCAGGTAATGAGGAGTACAGGCGATCAGGGCAATCAGGCCCGAATAGCCGGCCCCGAAGTCGTCCAGACTGATCTTGAATCCCTGATTGACATAATGGGTCACCAGCTTTTGGAATTGATCGTAGTCGCCGAAGGATTTCTCCTCCGTGACTTCGATGACGATCTGCCGCTGATCCAGACCGTATTCCATCATTCTTTTCTGGGTAAATCGCTCTATAAACCGGGAATCACTGAAGCAGTCCGGGCTGACATTGATGAAATAGGTGGCAGAGCGCAGATCACCGGGAAAACTGACTATCTTCTGCAAAGCAGCAACGCGGCAGGCCTTTTCCAACTCCCACATCAGCCCCAGGCGTTTGGCCTCTCCAAACATTTTGTGAGGAGTTTCATATGGCTCCGTCCCTCTGGACAACACTTCGTACCCCATAATCATCCCCGTAAAAAGATCAATGAGAGGATGGAAGTGGGGTCGCGGTTGCACCTGTTCCACAAAGGAACGTTCTGCGTGCTCCGGCTTATGGTAAAAATTTAACACGAACGGCTTATTATGTAACTGAATGCTTTCCTGAAGGTTTATCATTGTTATTTTGTCTTCCTTAAGCGAATTGACGAGCTCCTGCACCCTAAGCGGCCACAGGGTATGATGCTTCATTTATAGAACTTCCCTTAATCCTATACCCTGTCCCTGATTACATGGAGGGAAATTTCCGCCCCCGTCACCCTACTCCTTCCCGTATAGAGAAAGATCAGGAGCCAGAGGACTTGCAGAAAAAGGATCATCCCAGGCGTCCACATCGACTCCAGGCCTTTCATGAGCTGTGTTCCTCCCGGCGGTGGGACGGAGGGAAAGATGAAAAGCAATATTCCCGCATAGGGCAAGGCAAGGAGGGACATGAACTGATAAAGGGAGATCCTGCCTCCGCCCCGGTAATCGGCCCGCAGGAATTCGGAGAGGAAACGCCACCCCTGGGCCGTCCCGACGGTGACGGCAAAAGCAGGCATATAAAGCTCGGCGAGGAAAAACCACATCCCCGTAAGACCCGCCAGGGTGTAAATAACGGCCGTCATGGCCTGAACGGGAACAACGGGCTTGCCGTCGAGACCGTGGGCATAGGAGATTTTTTTTGTTGCCCCGTAAAAGGTCATGGCGAAGGGCCCCATGGCCTTACGGACGAACGGGGGCAGCATGGATAAAGGCTTCCCATAACAGCAGCCGAAACTTATACAGGCCAGACGGCCTGTTCCCTCTCCCATGATATGGCCGATCGCCATAGCGGCAAGGGTCGGAAGCATGGGGATGGGGAAGCCGAAAATATCCCCGCCGAGGGCGTTCACCCCCCCGATGAGCCAGGGAGAAATCACTAACCCCGCAAAAACGGCCCCGCCGACGGTGA
>DMAT01000008.1 GCA_003451635.1 Syntrophus sp. (in: bacteria)
AAAAGGTCATCACATCGATCATCCGGGCGATGTTGAAGAAGGGCGAGAGCTGTTCCCAGGAGTGAACTTCGAAGATGGAACGCCCTTCCTTGTTGACTTCTCCGGCAAGCTTTTCTTCCAGATGACGGACGGCGGCGGGAAGACGGCTGAAATCCTTCAACCGCACGGCTACTTCGCTGATCTCAGCCTCGGGCATGCGCAGGACCTCGGCGGCGTCCTCAATATGGAGATAACCGTCCCGCCCACCGGGGCCGGTGGCGCTCTCCAGGATACCGGATACGATAAACTGCTTGCCGTTGACGGAGCCATCTACATTGG
Organism: Syntrophus sp. (in: bacteria); assembly: GCA_003451635.1. Classification (GTDB taxonomy): domain Bacteria; phylum Desulfobacterota; class Syntrophia; order Syntrophales; family UBA8958; genus UBA8958. Next base: position 319 of record DMAT01000008.1, read on the forward strand.
TCGCTACGACGACGACGGCGTCACCCAGCTTGACCTTCAACCCCTTGGCCAACAGACTGGGAATCAAGATTTCGCCCCGGCTCAGGGTTTTCTTACCCTCGGAGATGCGGGAGGTCAGGAGGGGAACGGTCTGGAATTCCCGGTCGGGATATACTCCGTTCAGACGGATGTTCGTTGTCTCCGTAAAGTTGCTGAACATGCCGCCGAATTTGAGACGGGGCGAGAAAGCCGCGATCTCCGGCGCCGCCTTGAGCACCTCCGTGAGCTTTTGATAGGCTTTCGGTTTGATATTCAGATTAAGGGGCAGATTATCAATAGAGGCAACGTACCCCTTCCGGTGGATCTGGAGGTGACCCAGCATGGAGTCGGTGATCTGGCCGATCATCATAGCCTTGAAGGAGCCGGTGACGGAGGTGAAAACGAGGACGAAGACGACACCGATGGTGATCAGCGAGGCGGTCAGCAGGGTTCTTCGTTTGTACCGGAGCAGGTTGCGCACGGCAATCTTGAAGAGATTATTCATGGCTCACCCCTCCTTTCACTTCTTTAGCGACAATAGACCCGTCCTCCAGCCGGAAGATCACCTCCGCCTCCCCGACGATTTTCTGGTCGTGGGTCGAAAAGATAAAGGTGGTCGCAAGCTCGTCCCGCATCCGCTTCATGAGGTTGATGACGGCGTAGGCCGTTTGGGAATCGAGGTTGGCCGTCGGTTCGTCGGCCAGGACCAGCGCCGGGTGCGTCACCAGCGCCCGTGCGATGGCAACCCGCTGCTTCTGACCGCCGGAGATCTGATCGGGATACTTGTCCCGCTGATCCGCCATGCCCACCGCCGCAAGGAGCCTTTGGATTCGCTCTTTACGCTCCGCCGGGGGGACGTTCTGGACCATCAGGAGGGGGTATTCGATGTTCTCATAGACCGTCAGCACGGGGAGCAGGTTGAAGTCCTGAAAGATGAAGCCTAGATGGCTTCCCCGAAAAGCGGCGCTCTCCCTACGATCCAGCCGGGCGATGTCCGTATCGGCCACCGTCAGGGTCCCCGCCGTGGGTTTGTCGAGGCAGCCGATCAGGTTCAGGAGGGTTGTTTTTCCGCTCCCCGACGGTCCTACGAAAGAGACGAAGGAGGCCGGTTCGATTTCAAACCCCACGCCCTGCAAGGCGTGGACGACGACATCCCCCACCTGGTAATCCTTGTGAATGTTCTCTGCGATAATCAATGGCATTGCTTATTTATCCTTTCTTCTCCCTATCTTCACTATTGGATCAATTGCAGTGGTTGCAGTGTTCCATTTTCCCGGCTGAGCCGGGCAAAATCTGGAGGGTGGTATGGTTTATTCCGTATTTGTGGACCAGCATCTCCTGGGCGGTGCGGATGATCGTTTCGCTGTCCGATCCCTCCTCCGTCATCCGGATATGGGCGGACAAAAGCTTCTGAGCCGCACCGGTCTGCCAGATGTGGAGATCGTTCACTTCCGCCACCGCAGGGATCGCCAACAGATCGCTCCGGACTTCCCCGTAATCGATGTCCGGCGGGACGGCGTCCATAAGGGCATTGACCGTCTGCCGGACGATCTTGTAGATTTCCCGGACGATGACGATGCAGATGGCAAGCGAGATAAGGGGGTCAACGAGGGCCCATCCAAAAAACATTATCAGCAGGGCGCCGACAATCACCCCGAGGGAAAACAGGGCGTCTTGAAGGGAATGGAGCCAGGCGCTTTTCATATTGAAGTTCCGCGCCGAGATTTTCTGCAAAAGCAACGTGGCCGCGCCGTTGCCGACAAAGGCCACGACGGCGACCCAGAGCATCGTCTGCCCGGGAATTTCCGGAGGCGCCGTAAGCCGCTGGAGGGATTCCCAGAAGACAAAGGCAATGACCACCGACAGGACGATGCTGTTGACAAAGGCGGCGATAAACTCGATTTTGCGGTAGCCATACGTCTTGACCTTATTTGCGGGACGGCGGGCGACCTGCTCCGCCCAGTAGCTGAAGCCCATGGCGGCGATGTCGCTCAGATTGTGAACGGCATCGGAGATCAAGGCCATGCTCTGGATGAGGAGGCCGAAGATCATCTCGAAGACGACGATCCCACCGTTGATCACCATAGCGAAAAGCAGGTTCTTCAGCGACGCCGGCGGTTCGTGATTATGATTGTGGTTGTGTTCCACCGGCTCTCCTCCCTTGTTTAACCGCCACGAATGTTGACGCTGTTTTTTCTACTTAACGGTTATAAAGTTTAAATTCTTCATAACCCCCTCGCAGAGCAAAGAGGGATTTAAACCCGCGATCCTTGATTATCCGGATCGCCCGGGCCGTTTTATTGACCGTCCGGCAATACAATAAAATGGGTTTATCTTTGTACACATCTAACAACGATCCTCGATATCTCAAATCCTCAATCGGAACATTCAGCGCGCCGGGCAGATGACCTTTTTCAAATTCATGAGGCGTTCGGAGATCAATAATCACGAGTCCTTTTTCTTGCGTTAATGTTGCCAGTTCATAAACCCCAATCCAACGCGCCGCTGTCTCTTCTGAAGCATAGCCGTATGGCGTATTGATGAAGTAAACACCCAGTACCAGAATGGACAGCAGGCAGATACTGTTTAGATGTCCCATTGGAAAGGAAGGGGCTTTTTCTGAGCGCATTATTTTTCTCTATGCAAGGAAAACAAAAGGGAACGAGAAAGGGCTCCGTCTTGATTGATGAAGCCCTTTCCCATAAGGTTATCTTTTCCATCCCCAGCCGGACCAGACGGGAACGCCGGCCGCGTCTCTGAGGAGGATGCTTAATTACCCCTCATGCCCATACCGCCCTGACCTCTCATAGCCTTAGCGTAACCATAACCTCGCCCCGCTCCGTAAGCCTGAACTTTAGTTAGCTGTTCAGGGGTCAGAATTTTGTTTGCTTCCAGCCGATAGGCCGTCTGCTTGTCCGTGAGTTGATCCCGGAGGGTCCGGACTTCCTTCTGCACGGTCAGGATCTTCTTTTGATCCGGGGTTTGCTGCAGCCACAGAAGGCGTAACTCTCCTGCTTTGCTGTACACCTGATCCCGCAGGGGTTTCACTTCCCGCAAATGGGCTTCCCGCAGGGAGGTGAGTTTTGCTGTCTGCTCCGCCGTCAGATTCAACCCGGACGCGGCGGCAAGATCATAATACCCCCCACCGGTATAACCGCCTTCCCATCCCCTCCGTGCCTCTGCCGGGGACGATGTCACGACCGCCGCTATGGCGATCACTGCCATTACTGCCATTAGTTTCTTCATTGTTCCTGTCTCCTTTCCAATAAATTGTTTACTGCCTATAGAGCAAGAGACATGCCAATACAGAAAAATCTTTCAACATGCTTATTTATAAAGTGTTTATGATCAAATGACAAGCTAGTTATTGTAAAAATAAATTGCCGATTGGATATATTATAGCCGGACAGGGGTATCCAGTTGCATAAAATGTATCCACATGCCTCTCGACTTTTCATGGAAAGATCAGGAGCGAAACGCCAACGGTCCCCATAATCAGCCATACAACGTCTTTCTTCCAACCCAACAGGTAAATTATGGAAACTGCAAACACCGGCCATGTCTGCCAGTTGACAAGAGATTGGACGCCGAATTGCAGAACGACAAAGAGGAGAAGCCCGAAAAACCGGACAGAAACCCCCGGATGACCGCCTTGACGATCTTGAGATTCTGGATTTTGGCATGAACCCGGCTGAGCAGCATCATGGCCGCCAGTGAAGGGGTGAAAATGCCGATGGTGGCGATGACGGCCCCGATGATCCCCTGGACCTTGTAGCCGATAAAAGTGGCGGTGATGAACACCGGTCCCGGCGTGATCTGTCCCAGGGCAATGCCGTCGCGGAAGGCGGTTAGATCAAGCCAGTGCATACCGTCAACGACGACGTGCTGAATGATGGGAATGGCGGTAAAGCCGCCGCCGAAGGCAAACGACCCGATCTTGAAGAAGGTCGCAAAGATGGTCCACGTCCCGTCAACCAACCAAAATACAATGGCAAGCAAAGCCGCCAGCGCCGCCGGAGGCAGAAGATTATGCCACCCCGACGCCTCCGGGACCTTAACCGCCGCCCCCGGGCGCTCCGGCGCTTTTCCCTGCCCGGGCGCTCCCCACAAGTGAAAGAACAATGCTCCCAGCGCCCCGGAGATAAGGATGATATAAACTACATTCCAGTGGAGATAGCGGATTCCAAAAAAGGAAAGCGCCGCAATCACAATACCTTTGAAGGCGTTGCCCTCCATGCCCTGGAAGATCGATTTCCCCATCATCATGGTCGCGTTGATCAGCAAGGCGACTACCATTGCCCCGAGGCCCGTGAAGATCGAATGGACAAATTTCAGGTTGCCATACGTGAAATAGGCCCAGGCCAGGACGGTGATGGCAGCCATAGCCGGAAAGAAGAAGGCAACGGGCATCAGGATGCCGCCCCAGCCCCCCTTCAGTTTCTGGCCGAGATAACCCAGCAAGGTCACACCCGTGGCTCCCGGCAAAATCTGAGCCAGGCTCAGGGCGCTCACGAACTCCTCGTCAGAGATCCACCCTTTTTCGCGGACGATAACCTTCTTCATCAATGCCAGAATCGCCGGTCCACCATAGCCGACAGTGCCTATATACAAGGCTGTTTTCAGGATTTCAAACAAGGTCGGTTGTTTCATGATCAGATTCAGAAAATATTGAAAGACAAATTTCTCCTTCTTTCCGACCAGGATAATCACGCATACCTGTGTTGCGTCGATATTATCCCTTCAACTTGCCGTAAAGCCCCTTCAACTTGGTGCGGTAGATGGTCCGGATCGCTTCCTCGTCCTCACCGATGGGTTTGAGGGGCACGAGATCCATGACCTCTGCGGGTGTCCGCTGTGACGCGAAGAGAGTCTTCACGGTCCCCTTGATCATCTTGGACAGAGCGCTCTCAACCTCCTTGGCTGAAAGACCGAAGGACAGGCCGAGGGCCTTCAGTTCTTCGATTTGAAACCAGAGGTAGGTGGGTCCCATGGCCGTGAGGATGGCGTAGGCCTCCAGATCCTCTTCCTTGACCTCCGGGCAGTCGCCAAGAATCTTAAAGAATTTCCTGAGATTTCTTTTCTCGTCGCTGGAGAAGGCCGGGGAGAAAGCCACGGGGTTGTAGCCCCTGTTGACAACCGACGGGGCGTTGGGGATCATCCTGACGATTCGGTCGAAGCCGCCCAGGCCGGCGGACAGTTGGGCGATGGAGAGTTTGGGGGCCAGGGACACCACGACGGCGTCCTTTTTTAAATGCCCTTTAATGCCTTCCAGGCTGGCCATGACCGCCGGGGGATGGAGAGCGATAAAGACCATCGCCGCCGCTGCGGGGTCTTTGACATCGCCGGAACTTGTTTTGATCTTGGGAAAGCGGTCCGCCAATTTTGAGAGAACCTCGGGATTCGTATCGCTGACAAATACGCGCTCCGGCCGTTTGCCCTTGCGGTCAAACCCCTCCAGGATGATGCCGGTGACCCTGCCGCCGCCGATAAAGCCCAATGATTTGATCTTCATAAAAAACCCTCCTTTGTTTTATTGGTTTTTCGTTTTTTCCCTATTATGCCATGCCATGACTAATTACCCCAAAAAGGATTCCCGATAAAATAGACCGCCAGGAGCATGATCATGACCCCCGCCCCCTTCCGGAACCAGTCGCCGGTGCGCTGCCAGGCCTGGTTTTCGATCAATTTGCCGACCAGGGCCGTGGAAGTCCCCGCTACCAGGATGGGAAGGCAGTGGCCAACGGCAAAGAGGGTGATGAGTACCAGTCCCATGACAACCTGCCCCTGAATGGTGATGATCGCCAGGATCGGGGCAATAAAGCCGAAGGTGCAGGACCCGGAGAGAATCCCGTAGGCCAGACCGAGGAGAAAGGCCCCGCTGTGTCCTTTCAGATTGAGGCGCTGGAGGATGCCGCCTCCGGAAACGGAGCAGGCCTGGACGCCGAACATTCCCAGAGCTACCCACAGGAGGACCAGCCCCACCAGGATCTGCCAGTAAGGACCCACATCCCCTAGCATGCGGCCCAGGAGGGCGCAGGTAATCCCTACCGCCGCAATGGAAAAGAAGAGACCGCCCGTAAAAAGGATAGCGTAAAGTCCCGCCTGGCGGGGCGCTAAGACCTCGCGCTGCCCGGCCACATAGGCCACCATGAGGGGAATGGAGGCCAGATGGCAGGGGCTGAAGAGGACGCTGATCATCCCCCAGAGGAAGCTTCCTGCCGCAGCGAGGAGGGGTTCCCCCGTCAGCCACTGATTCACCGTGAGAAAAAAGGTTTCCATGCCTATCTTCTCCCTCAGTTTACGCCAAGCTTCTGGAGGACGGCCACAATCGCCTCCTCGCCCATGAATCCTTCATGTCGATAGACTTCTTCCCCCTTCTTGTTGAAGAAAACCTGAGTGGGAATGGCGCGGATGCCGAAACGCTGGGCCGGCTTGGGATCTACCCAGACGTCGAGAAAGACGATGGCCGCCCTGCCGGCATAGCGCTTCTCCAGTTTCTGCAGAATCGGCGCCATCATCTTGCAGGGGATGCACCGGGTCGCCCCGAGGTCCACCATCGTCACCATCCCCTTTACAGGAACGGTCTTTGCCGGTTCACCGGACGCGCTTGTTGATGTGGCGATCAAAAACAAAATGGTCAACAGCAGGTATTGTAATTTTCTTTTCATTATATTCTTTAACTCCTTAATCACTGCGGCACTTCGCTGGTGATGTGACTATCTCCAAGGCAGTGCGAGGGTGATTATCATTTTTGTACATCGCTGTAAAGTAATATTGAAAAAAGATCGGACACGAAGGCCGCAAGCTCGCTGAGATTGCCACAGGGGCGCAATTCCTGAATATGGGGCCGGTAAGCCAAGATTTCGCTGTCCCCGTCTCCCCAGAGCGCTTCCGGCTCCGGATTCAACCAGACTACCCGCCGGCACTTCTCCCTTATCTTTCCAAGGATATCCGCCTTGGGGGCAAGGAAATTACTCCGGCCGTCGCCCAGGATGATCAAGGTCGTCCGGTGATCCAGGACATCGGAAAATTTATCCAGGAATTGGGCGAGAGCGGTCCCGTAGTCGGATATTTCGGGGTCCTTGTCCCCGGGCTGCTTGTCCTTTTCGTCGCCGTAAACAGCGCTGCGGGGGTATTGGAGCTGATAAGAGTCCATGACTTGGTCGATCGCCGCCATGGTTTCATGGCGGGCAAAGATATCGCTGACC
>DMAT01000068.1 GCA_003451635.1 Syntrophus sp. (in: bacteria)
GGGGCAATGATACACAGCCGCGCCTGTCCCCGCGGCGAATTGGTGATGGCCTTCTGTAGCTCCGTGATATGGGAGGAAAACTTGTTGACGTTGACGGTTACCTGGGGATCGCTCAGGATGTCCGAATAGGCCTTGGCAATGACATTGGCCAGTAACGCCGGTTTCATCCCGGCGGCCTTGAAGTCACCTTTGATGGGCATGGTAATCTTGCCGTCCGGTCGAATGACCAGGGTCCGGTTGATCTGGGGGTGGTAGTAAAATTCGACGTTCACCTCGTCATTGACACCCAGGGAGTAGTCCTCGGCCTGAGGGGCCAGGGAAATGTGATACATGACCTCGATTTGATCTCCCGGTGAAAGACGGTATTTATTCAGGCCCTCATTGAGGCTGTTAATAACCGTGGCCCGTATCTTGGTTTTTTCGATATCGCTGATCTGATCGGTATAGCTTTTCGTGCCGTCGATCGTCTGCTGATGGGTGCGAACGGGTGTACAGCCCGGCACGACGAAGACAAGAAAAAACAAGAGAAAAAGAAGTGGCGCTGAAGAATGCTTTTTCATGACCTCCAAGAGACCCGTCTCATATTGATGCAGATTAGCGGTTCCCCGAGCAAACTGAATGCCCTTCCGAACAGTTTATGGGGGTCGCAATAAGTTATGAAGAAGGTGACAAAAGATATTAAAATATTAATAAAAAAAACAACCCGTCCCCGGAGATTTCCATACCATTTACTTAACGATCAATCAAGGATAAAATCCCATATTCACATCGGAAATGGCAAGAAACAGTTGTGGGGGGACACTAAATGTGATAGGTATTGAAAGGTTTTTTATCCGGTTTAAAGCAAGGACGCAACCCAATGATGAGAAAAATTGTTTTCTCCTTCATCGTACTGTTGATGGCTACTTCGGCCTTAGGGGCGGACAAACCGGATGAGCCTAAGTTCATCAAGAACAGCCTCGGCATGACGTTTGTCTGGATCCCCGCCGGGGAATTCATGATGGGTTCCCCCCCGGAAGAGCCCCAAGGCGACCAAACGGAGACCTATCACCGCGTGGCGATCTCCGCCGCTTTTTATCTGCAGGCTACGGAAGTAACTCAGGGACAATGGCAGGCCATAATGGGCTACAATCCTTCCTTTTTTAAAGACTGCGGCGAAACCTGTCCTGTGGAGCAAGTGTCGTGGAACGAGGTCCAGGAGTTCATCCGCCGTCTGAACCAGATGGAAGGGGCAGACAAGTATCGGTTACCGACGGAAGGGGAGTGGGAGTACGCCGCCCGGGCAGGAACGTCCACTGCCTTCCACACCGGACCCTGCCTGACGGCGGAGCAGGCCAATTACAACGGCCAATTTCCCCTCTCCCGCTGTCCCGCCGGCGAGTACCGGGCCAGGACCACGCGGGTCGGCAGTTTTCTCCCCAACGACTGGGGAATGTACGACATGCATGGGAATGTCAGTGAATGGGTGCACGACTGGAATGGAAAATATCCGTCGGGACAGATTAATAATCCCACCGGACCGGCTGTAGGGACCACAAGGATCTTCCGGGGCGGCGACTGGAGTCACGACGCCTGGATGTGTCGAGCGGCGTCCCGTCTTGCCGGCTTGCCCGGCGGCGGCGACAATTACCTGGGATTCCGCCTCTTGAGGGTGCAGTGAGATCTCTCACCGTGAAAAAAGCAGTCGGCTGCTTGGTTATTTGTTGCGCAGGGACCCTTTGCCTTGCAACAACCGGCTGCATGGTGCAAACTATTAATTCCGGTCAAGGCAGCCTGTCGAATCCGCTGCCTGCCGCTGCCCGCAGCCAGCCATTGCCTTATACTACCCAGAAGGCCAAAGAAGCACGGGAAGCAAAGGTCCGGAGTCTCATCGAACAGCCGGAAAGACAGCCTGCCCTCGTAGAGGAAGCAGTACGGGAACCCGCCTCGCAAGCCCCCCCCAGGGACGATCTCTTTGAGAGCGTTTTATTCGACTACAATCAATATACCATTAAAAATGAGTACCTGGACCGTCTCCGCCGGCAGGCGGACTGGCTTCGGGAGCATGGACAGGATACGCTGTTGATCGAAGGCTACTGCGATGAACGGGGATCGCAGGACTATAATCTGAGCCTGGGGAACAAAAGGGCCGAAGCTATCAAGGGTTTTCTCGTCAAGCTTGGCACCGATGCGAGCCGTATACAGACGAAGACTTATGGAGAGGAAAATCCTGTTGATCGCGGTCATAGTGAAGCGGCCTGGTCGCAAAACAGGCGGGTTCGCTTTGTCTTGAATACTGTGGGGACATCCATGTAACCGCTGCAACTTTATGGGATGCATATGGCAACGATGAAAAGAACGGTGATTGTGAAGCGATTGATGATGTGGATGCTTCTGCTGGCATGTATGCTGCTGGCAGCGTCTGGTTCGGGAGGGGATTTACCTGTCGATAGCCAACTTTCTCTGACCAACAGCATCGGCATGAAATTCATCCGGATCCCCCCCGGGGACTTTATGATGGGCGCCACCAGTCAGGAGGCGGGCCGGCGGACGGATGAACCACAGCACCGGGTCGCCATCACCAAACCTTTCTACCTGCAGACGACGGAAGTCACCCAGGGGCAATGGCGAGCGGTGATGGGCCGCAATCCCGCCTTTTTTAAGGAATGCGGAGACAATTATCCTGTCGAGCAGGTATCCTGGCATGACGCCCAGGAATTCATTCGCCGCCTGAACAAGAAGGAGGGGGTCGCAGCCTATCGCCTGCCCACGGAGGCGGAATGGGAATACGCGGCCCGGGCCAACAGCACCGCAACCCTTTATGAAGGCGCCCTTTATATAGTGGGAGGGAATGAGACGGCAATCCTCGAAAATATTGCCTGGTTTAGCGGGAACAGTTGCGGCGAGAATAAATCGGGAAACAAGGGGGATACCTGGCAGACGGGTAATTATGTGTGCCGCGCATGCAGTACGCAAGCGGTGGGGCAGAAACCGGCGAATCCCTGGGGTCTTTATGACATGCTCGGAAACGTCTGGGAGTGGGTGCAGGATTGGCAGGGTGCTTATCCCACCGGTCCCGTAACCGATCCCACGGGGCCTCCCACGGGTACGATGCGTGTCTTTCGCGGCGGCGCCTGGCTAAGCGGGGCAGGCTATTGTCTCCCTTCCTTCCGGGGTGGAGACAACCCCGCCATGCGTGACATTGCGATCGGGTTGCGTCTGGCAAAATCGACGGACCCCCGCCCGGTTGCCGTTCCTGCGGCGCCGGTTGCCCATTGATTATTAACCGGCGGCGAAGCTGTTATTTTTTACTCGCCCCTTCCGTAATCTCCAGGAGAAAAAGGTTTTTTGACTTGATGAAGGAGGGTTGGGCAAAATAATTCAGTGATCCATTCATGTCGAGAACAATACGTAGTTTCTTTGCTTTCCGGTCATGATAGGATCGCATCTGTTTGATGTACTGACCATTGACGGCGATTTTTGAATAATCTTTTTGCAGGAAAATAACTACGGGATGGAGATCCAGGACCACGCGGGGATTATCACCTTCGATTCTGGATATTTCCGGGATGTAGAAGCGGTTCATGGTTAACATGAGGTCTTCCTTGGCCTCTTCGATATGGAAGGAAAGCTCCTTAATGGTTAAGGGTTTTTCCGCTGACGTCCGGGTTTGGGCGCCGCCCCCGGTTTTAGCTCTTTCTGCGGCTTCTCCGGGAGGAATTCCTCCGGACATAAAAAGGCTCATAACCAATATGAGCAAAAAGATCGGCCCCGTCGGCCTCCGGAAGGGTTGCTGTAAGGCGCTATGATGAAAAAAGAATATCATTGACAAGTACTTTACCATGCCCGCAGGTTTTATAAAAGGGGGAATCTAGATAGCCTCATGCAATTGAATGTAGCCATAATCGGGGCGCGGGGTATTCCGGCGACATATGGGGGGTTCGATACGCTCGTAGAGGAACTTTCCGTGCGACTTGTCCGCGATCACGCGATGAAAGTGACGGTCTATTGCCGGACGGACTACTACGTTGAGAGGCCGAAGTATTTCTCCGGCGTAGAATGTGTCTATATCTCCGCACCGAGGATAAAGGGCCTGGAGAGCCTTATCCACACCTTTCTCTGTTCCCTCCACGCCTTGACCAGGAATTACGACCTTATCTTTATTGTCGATCCCGGAAATGCACCGATTGTAGTAATGCTTAAGTTGCTGAATAAAATCGTTGTTATACATACGGACGGTTTAGGCTGGAAACGAAGAAAGTGGGGCTATCTTGCCCGGCGATATTACCGGTGGGTTGAGTGGGTATCGGCACGGATGGTGAAGAACATCATCACCGACAATCAAGGGATGGCAGATTATTACGTGCAAAACTATCATGCCGAATCCGTGCAAATCGCTTACGGAGCATCGAGTCCCTATGGAGTCGATGAGACCATCTACAATGAACTTGACCTTACGAGCGGTTCATACCTCCTCGCGGTGGCGAGATTAGAGCCCGAAAACAATGTCGATATCATTATCAGGGAATATGTCGCCGCTGATGTGGAGATGCCTCTGGTCATTGTAGGGGGGGCGCCGTATGGCGAAGACTATATGGACTACCTGCGCTCCCTGGCTAACGAGCAAGTCCTTTTTGCCGGCCAGTTCAGCGATCAGGCTAAACTCAACGCCCTGTATAAAGGCGCCTATCTCTACGTTCACGGTCACGAAGTGGGAGGAACGAATCCTTCCCTGCTCCGGGCCATGGGATTTGGAACTGCCCCGCTCGTCATGGATGTCGATTATAATCGTTATGTTGTTGGACCGCAGGGTTTTGTTTTTACTAAGGAAGATGGCAATCTTGCGGCAACATTGGGCAAATTGGTAAATGATGCAAGTGAAGTCAAAAAAGCAGGTCAAACTGCCCTGGATCGGGTTAATAAAGAGTATAACTGGGAGGCCGTATCCACTCATTATGCCGGATATTTTCAAAGTCTCACGTAACAAACGGTTATCGTTCCCACGCCGGAGCGTGGGGATGGGGGCAATGTTAAGATGATCAAAGAAGAGGAGCGTTACTATTCCTACGTCATTCTCAGCTTTGACTATATTGCCATTCTCCTGGCTTACGCCATCGCCGCCCCCCTTTCCGGATGGGTCGTTGCCCTGGTTCACCGGGATATCCTGCCCTGGTTTTCCACCACGCCACTAACGGAGGTGTTGCTCTTTCACTGGTCCCAGTATTATGACTTTCTTTTGCCCATGCTCCTTTTCCCCCTTATTGCCCTGAAGTTCAGTGACAGCTACCGCCTGACGAAGATTTACACCCTCAGGGAGATTTTAAAGGAGACATCAATCCTTTTGTTGATCAGCAGCGCCCTCCTGTCCGCATTTTTTGTCACCAATGCACCCCATCTGGAAAAGCTCACCATGATCGTCATGGCCGTTTTCGTTGTCTGGGTGCTGTTT
>DMAT01000185.1 GCA_003451635.1 Syntrophus sp. (in: bacteria)
AAGCCCATCAACTCATCTCCACGGTTGAGGGACAGCACCCCCACGATCCTGCCGTTCATTATGCCCGGGGGGCCATCCTTCTCGAACAAAAGGACTTACAGAAAGCCGCCGTCGCTTTTAAGTACGTCCTCTCCCTGGCCCCCGATCAGAAGGAGGCGGGCATCAGCCTGGCCCTAGCCCTTGTCGAGATGAACGACCTGCCACAGGCCATCGATATCTTTGGTAAAATCAGGGAGATGAATGTCCGTGTCCCCCATCTGGATGAAGCCATTGCTTCTCTGAAAGCGGCTTATAACCTGCCCCAGGAGCATCCAAAACCTTTAGACGGGTTCCGTCCCTTTTTCAGAGCCGAAACCGTTCTTGAACTGCTGAAGCGGGAGGTCAAGCGTCCCCTGCATATTGCCCCGGATCTTGGCGATATGGTTGCGATTATTGCCAACCTTAACGAAGACGACTGTGCCCTGTGCGAGCCTATTCTCTCCTATCTTCAGGATTATGTGGCGCAACATCCCGATTATCCGGACCTCTATCATAGTCTCGGACAGCTCAATATCCGCCTGGGCCAGCATGCCGCTGCGGAAAAAGCATATAGAACCGCCTTATTGCTCAATCCCGACTATCTGAGCGCCCGGATGAATCTCTTCCAGATGCTCAAGGAGGCAGGAAGAGACTCCGAAGCCCTGTTGGAGGCTCATGAAATCATGGGTCGGGTTGCACCTGCCCCAAATTTCTATGCCGATTTGTCGGAGATCTGCCTCAACCTTGGTCAGGTAGAGCAGGCCCTGGATTATGCCGGCAAGGCCCTGAAGATTAATCCTCATTATGCCACGGCTTATCTTGTGCAGGCGCGGACCCTTGAGCGGATGGGGCAAGATGAGGGAGCCCTGATAGCTGTGGAGCGATGTTTGACGGAGGCAACCGCTCCCGAGGTCAGGGAGGCGGCATTAGCGCTGCGGGAAGGGATTGTGAACAGAAAAAAGTGAGATGCGACTTACAAGCCTCCCCGGTAGTCATCATCCGGTGCGGGCCAGGGGGTTCCCGAGACAATGGCCTGGGCCTCCTCATCAGTCCTGGGACGGACATTTTGCCGCCACGGATTATTGAAGGACCGGCAACCGCCGCCGGACTGAAGTTCCTGCCGGTAAAAATCGGCTAAGGGGTGAGTTCCCATGAGTTTGCAGACATACCTTGCCCCTGTCCACTCCAGTTCCGGGCAGATCTTGTCCCGCTCGTGAGCATGAAGGGCCACGCCAAAGGCGCAGGTATTGCGTATGCAGCAGTAGCCGCAACCGACACAGGATGCTTTTTCAACCGGATCTCTCAGCATGTAAGACTCCCGAGTCTTTTCGCGGTGATCCGCCACTGGATGTAGCTGTAAAGGGATTCGTGGCCCGGCAAGAGCCGTCGGCGCAGGTAAAATCGGATCGCCGGTAGTCGTTGCATGTCCGTCGTCAGGAGGATTTTTTCATAATGTTCCTCTGCAAAGAAATTAAGGGTGCGATACCAGAGGTATTTGGCCAACCCCTTACCCCGGTGGGGTGTCCGGATAATCATCCACATGATGATGCCGGTCTTGTGTCTCCGGGAAGAGCCGTCAATGGTTCCGCAGTTGCCGATCAGGTCTTTTCCATGAAAGAGCAGGGTGGCCGCATCGGGTCTGATGAGTTGCTGAAGGTAATCCCGGTCGATCCGCTCCGCTGTCCAGTGACCGAAGTCCCCGTCAGAGTTCAGTAAGCCGGCCAGGGCATCGAGATCCGCCGGTTTTTCCGGGGAGCGCATGGTATAAGGGGAAGGAAGCTGGCGGGCCCGTTCACCGTAGGGACAGGTATAATCAAGCTGACAGACAAGGGACAACTGTTTGCGGTAAATGAAACTGAAGGCGTATCGTGCTTTATTCCATACCTTTTCGTGGAAAGGACGGGTTATGTTAGCTTGCGTCATAGGCGCGTATCTTAATGAGAGCTCTGCCCGTAGTCAAGGCGAATGTTGATGAATCTTTTTCGGAAATTTCATGCGGGCAGAGAGCCGGACCTTAACCGCGACGCCGGTCGGTACTGGTCCATGAGCGACAGCAACGAGCGGATCAGGGACCAGTCCCACTGGTATGGAGAGGGGCGCTGGGAGAAGGAAAGATGGCTTGCCTACGGTGATTTTTTCTTTGACCTGGCCGGGAGGCGCCTGGAGCAGGCGTCGGGACCGGACTGGCGGGAGGGTTTAAAAGTTAAAACGGCCCTGGACTGGGGCTGCGGGGGTGGGGCAATCGCCAGACCGCTCTGCGAGCATTTCGCTTCCGTTTATGGCGTGGACATCTCGGCGGCGACTCTGTACGAGTGCCGGAAACGAATGGCTGATTTGGCGGTCCATGAGGCAGGTAAGGGCCGGGGAGGGCCGGGAAATTTCACCGCTTTCCATTTCCCCTCGGAGCATCCCGAGGCCGTTCTGGAGCTAATTGCCCCGGGTACGGTTGATTTCATTGTTTCCGTCGGCGTTTTCAAGCACTTTCCCTCCCAAGCCTATACCCTCAGAGTTCTTCAGGTTATGGAAAAGCTGCTGAAAAAAGAGGGGTCCCTTTTTATTCAGATCCGCTATTTCGATGGTGCGGAGAAGTATCGTCCCAAAGAAGGGGATTACGCCCGCAACGTTATCACCATGACCTCCTTTACTGCGGACCTATTCGCGGCCCAGCTTGCCGCCGCCGGCCTGGAACTTCTGCACCGGGAAAGGGATATTGACGGCGAGGATGAAAAGCACGAGTATTATTTCCTGGGTAAGGAGACAGAAAAAGGTGCATTCTAAGGTGAATACTTCATCCACCATGCGCGTTGGTATTGTCCATACCGCCGGTTCTCCCTGCGGTTGTGCTGAGGCGGTCGCCGGGGGACTCGCCGCCCTCGGCCATGCGACCCTTATCGTTGACTCGGAGGAGATTTTATTGCGGAGCGAGGAACTGGCGGCGACCTGCGATCTGGTCATCGATCACACGGACACCTTCTTAGGCTGGGGGGTCTTGCGGCCCTTCGTCCGGGGGGAGTTGGAACGGTGGGGAGCCCGCGTCGTCGGCTCATCCACCCAGGCCTGTTTCCTTGCCGATGACAAGATCGCCGCCAAAGGAAGCCTCAGTGCCGCCGGCGTACCCACTCCGCCCGGCGCGGCCATAACGGAGGTCACTGCGGAACTCCCCCTCTGGCTACAGCCTCCTTTGATCCTGAAACCAGCATGCGAACACATGAGCAGGGGCGTAACCCTGGCGAAGACCCGGGAAGAGGCGCGGGTGGCTATCGGCGTCCTGCTGGAGAGTTATTGCCAACCTGTCCTCGTGGAGACGTTCATCCCCGGCCGGGAATTAGCCGTTTCCGTCCTTGAGAGTCCGGAAGGGCTGGAGGTTTTGCCCGTCCTGGAGTGGCTTTCTGACGACAATGAGTACCGCATCCTGACAGCGGCATTCAAACTTCAGGAAAACGGTGCGGCAAGGGAGGATGCCCATCGGATCATTCTCTCCTCCGTCCAGCGACATGAACTGGAATCGTTGTCGCGCAAGGCCTTCCGGGCCCTGGGACTGAGGGATTATGCCCGGTTTGATGTCCGACTCTCTCCGGAGGGGAGGTTCTATTTCCTTGAAGCCAATACAACGCCCAGTCTGGAGACCGGCGAGGCCCTTGCCTTTTCTGCCCGGTGGGCGGGGTTGGACTATGTCCATCTGGTCAAGAGGTTGCTGGAGGTTGCTCAGCGCCGCTATTGCGCTGATTCCAGAACAAATAAAACGGTGATTGCCAATTACTGACGCGATCACAAACAATCGTCATTTCATTTTGGAAGGAGCAGTGGTCGATGTTGATTCAGTTGCCTTCGGGTTTGGTAGAGCTTTTAATTCCCCAGGAGGTCCATATGCCGCCGCCGTCGAGTATTGAGTTGGCCAGGCTGCTCGATGTTCAGCCCGGCGAGTCGGTTCTCGATCTCGGCTGTGGGTCCGGCCTGCTCTCCATCGCTGCTGCAAAGCTCGGGGCCCGGCAGGTAATTGCCACGGATGTTGACCCGTCAGCCCTGGCAGCGGCGCGGCACAATTCACGCGTGAATGGGCTCGAAAACATTATCGAATTGCGGGAAGGTTCCTGGTTTGAGGCGCTGAGGGAGGAAGAGCACTTCGATGTCATTGTGGCCACTCCTCCCCAAACCCCGGGACCGGCGCCCGGTGGTTCCCGCTATGGGGGCTGGGATGGCGCGGACCACCTGATCTCCATTATTTCCGCCGCCTCTGCCTATCTGAACCCGGTGCGGGGAAGGCTCTGGTTACTGGCCATCAGCCTTGCCAATCCGGCGCGGCTGCGCCAGGCACTGGCAAGGCATTTTGCCGATGTGCGTCTTATTCACGAAACAATTCGAGAATTTACGTCCGATGAGTACGATTCCCGGCAAGAGGGGCTCATGGACCATTTGCTTTCCCTTCGGACGAAGAAGATGGCGGATTTCGCGGATCAGGAAAAGGGGGGGTATGTCTTTCGGAACCTCTTCCTCCGGGTCGCCCGCCCCTGGACAAAATGAAGTATATTATTGTTAATGCAGATGATTTAGGCACTGACATCTACCGCAATCGGGGGATTGCCGAGGCGGTCAACGCCGGCGTCGTGACCAGTGTCAGCGTCCTGGTCAACGGACCGGCCTTTGACGATGCCTTTGCCCGCCTTCCCGCTTGGCAGGGCCGGGGCATCTCGGTGGGCCTCCATTTGAACCTTTCGGAAGGATACCCTGCCTGCAAAGGACTCTCCATCCTCCCTGATGAAAATGGCTGTTTCCGAGGCAAATCATCAGCACATAAACTATTGATGCAAAAGGGGAATAAGGAATTGGAGCGGGAGGTCGCCCTGGAGATCGAAGCCCAAATCGGGCTTTTGGAATCGAAAACCATCAGGATCAGCCATCTGGACGGACACCAGCATGTTCATGTTTTTCCGGCGGTGATCGAGGCTGCTGTCCGGGTAGCGCAGGGGCACGGTATCTCCTGGCTCCGTATTCCTGAAGAGAGGGCAACCGTTCCTCCTGTCCTGGGGGGGGGAGAATCTCACCTCCTGAGCCGGGAAGCTGACATGTTCAGCCATCTGGCGGTAACAGCCCGGCCGTTCCTCGGTGGATCCGGTGTCAGGACAACGAACCATTTCCGTGGGTTGTATGCTAAGGGAATGCTCTCGTTGGCTTATCTGGAAAATCTGCTGGCCCTAGTCCCGCCCGGGCTCACAGAGCTAATGGTGCACCCGGGGCGGGCCCCCGCAGGACCTGGTCAGGGGCCTTTTGCCGCCTTCTCAAACAAGGACCGGGAAAGTGAATTAGACGTGCTCCTTGATCCAAGAATTATTAAAATATTGGAAGAAAAAAAAGTTTCCCTGACACCCTATCCGGAGACTCGCCCATGATATCGCAACTCCGTATTCTCATTCTGACTCCCACCGCCCTGCCCACGGTTACGGGGAATGCCATTACCGCCGAGCGCTGGCGCCAGGGCCTGATCAGGGAGGGCTGCCAGGTGGAGGTCCTGACAACGCGGAATGGGGAACTTCCGAAAATAGGGCAAGCCGTCGCCCGTTTCCGGCCCGATGTCATTCATGTGCACCATCTTTTCCAGTCCGGGGAGTTGTTGATGGCCCCACCCCTGACCAAGCAGCTTCAGGGCATCCCGGTGGCGGCGACTCCCGCCGGGACTGATCTCAACCAGGATCTTCGGGGTGAGGGCAAGATCGAGACCTTGCAGGCAATCTGTGCCCGCGTTGCGGTCATTGTGGTGCAAAATCAGCCCTTTGTCCGTCTTATGGAGGATCTTTTCCCCGCCTGCGGACATCGGATCGTCTATGTCCCCAAATCCTTTTTCTGGCTGGGGTATGAGCCCTGCGCCCTGCGGAAGGAGGCGCAAGCCGGCCCCCATGATTCTATCTTCTTCCTCCCCGCCGGTATCCGTCCGGTCAAGGGCAATCTGGAAGGATTGCTTGCCCTTGAAAAAGTCCATCAACGCCGCCCCCAGATCCGGGCGGTCTTTGCAGGACCTGCCCTGGATCAGGATTACAGCGCCCGGTTCCGGGAAGAGATCCGGCGCCTTCACTCATTTGCCTGCTGGCTTCCCGCCATCTCTCCCCAGACCATGCGGTCGGCTTATCAGGGGGCGGATATTGTTCTGAATACCTCTTTTTCAGAGGGGTTGTCCAATGTCCTCATCGAAGCCATCGCCTCGGAGAAACCGCTTCTGGCCACAAACATTGAAGGAAACCGCTGGCCTGTTCAAGGGAGTGGTGGAGACGGGCCCTGCGGCCTCCTTTACAATCCTCAAAACATAGATGATTTCATCGAAAAAGCCATCCGCCTTATCGACGACGGCGCGCTTCGTTCGTCCCTGGCGCAGACCTGCCGGGAGCGCGCCGCGGCTTGGCCCCCTCTGGAAATGGAAATAAAGGGCCTGATTGCCGTGTATCAACAGGCCATTAATCCGGGAACGCCATACTAATTTATTTTGGAGGAAAGGTGAAAAATAACAAAGATAATAAATGGAAGGGTAGTTTCGGTTGGGTTGCTTTCGTGCTGGCGGTGCTGATATTGCCGGTGCTCGTCCTGCCCCTGGAGGCGGCGGAGGTGAAGAATATTGTCATCCAGAAGGTAGAGAACCGGTTGCTTTTCACCTACGACCTTGAGGGAGATGAAAGCGCGGTGATAGTGTCGGTTTATGTGACTGTTGGCGACAAAACATACCCGCCTAAAAGTCTTCGCCTGGAAGGCGATCTGGGCAAGGTTAGGCCGGGGCGAAACAGGCGGATCGTCTGGTATGTGTTAAACGATTTTCCCGGAGGGGTGAATCAACCGGTAAGTGTGGAAATTTCGGCTGGATTACAAGGAATTACCAACAACATCGGCATGAATTTTATCCTCCTTCCCGCCGGGTCCGTCGTGATGGGCTCTCCTGCCGACGAACCCGGACGCCACACGGATGAAATGCAGGAACGGGTGACCATTAGCCGGGCTTTCTATCTACAGACGACCGAGGTCACCCAGGGGCAGTGGAAGCGGGTCATGGGGACCAATCCCTCCCGTTTCAACGATTGCGGCGAAGATTGTCCCGTAGAACAAGTTTCCTGGCACGATACCCAGACATTCATCCGGAAGCTTAATGCGCTGGAGGGGACGAATAGCTACCGGCTGCCGACGGAGGCGGAGTGGGAATACGCCGCCCGGGCGGGAACGGCAACGGCCTATTTTTGGGGGAAAGAACCTGATTGTTCCCGGGCGAACTATGGGAACAGCATGTGGGGTTCCGAATGCAAGAGCGCCAATCCCGGTAAAACCGTGAAGGTTGGCAGTTTTCGGCCCAATAGCTGGGGGCTTTATGATATGGCCGGCAATGTCTGGGAGTGGGTCGATAACTGGTATGGACCTTATAATTCCACCCAGACTATGAATTCCGATGTTCCCAGATCAGGTGTCTTCCGGGTACAGCGCGGCGGCGCCTGGGACAGCGACGCTGCGGCCTGCCGGCCAGCGTTGCGCGTCAAGTCCCTACCCGACGTCAAACTCGGCCACTTAAAATTGAACCCTGGCAATCTCGGTTTCCGCCTTGCCAGGACGGCGGAATAGGAAAAATACTTGACAACTAAAAGTTAGCATGCCAAATGTTTGCCGACCAATCATAGGGGAGCAGACGGCATGAAAGACGACCGACTCATATTTCTCATCTTTACCGCCCAGAACAGATTGCGGACCTACCTGAACAATGCCCTGGTTGCAGCGAATGTCCGGGTGACGTTTGTCCAGGCGGGCATCCTTTTCCTTCTCAAGCAGAGCAATGGCCGGACCATGTCCGACCTGAGCCAGCTCATCGGCGTGGATAACTCAACCCTCACCGGCCTCGTGGACCGCCTGGAAAAGGTGGGTTTCGTTGCCCGTCAGGCCAGTCCCACGGATCGGCGCTCCCTGCTTATTCAGGTAACTCCGGAAGGGATCGCCGAAGGTGACAAGGCCAAGATGATCATCAAGAAGGTTAATGAGGAAATAAAGACCGGCTTTCCCCCGGAGGAAATGGAGATATTTAAAAAAATCCTCAGGTCTTTTTTCGATAAATTCAATAAAAACAGCGGGAGCAGAAGCGAAGATGGATAATTATCTAATAAATAAGGAACTTTCCGAATTCATAGAAAAAGTCTACCATTTCGCCCGGGAAGAGATCGCCCCGTGGGTGGCTCAGGGTGATCATGACGAATTCCCCATGCCCCTCTGGCGGAAACTAGGGGATGCGGGCCTGCTGGGAATCGCCATTCCCCGGGAATATGGTGGATCGGGGATGGGTTATCTGGCGATAACCCTTGCCGGGGAGGCGGTCGTTTCCCAGGGGGGCAGTCTCGGGATCGGCCTTTCCTGGATGATCCATAATGTCGTGGCCCGACTGGTATTTGCCGGGCTGGGGAGTGAAGGACAAAAAGTCCGTTATCTTCCGGGCCTGGCCCAGGGAAGGATTACCGCCTCCATATCCATTTCCGAGCCCGAGGTGGGCGCCCATCCCAAGCATCTGAGAACAAGAGCCGATCACCGGGGCGATGGTTATGTTGTCAACGGCGAAAAGGCCTATCTGACCAATGGTCCATTTGTGGACCTCTATGTTGTCCTGGCCGTTACCGGGGCCGGGGCTGCGGGGACAAATAAGCAATTCAGCGCCCTTATCGTTCCGAAGGAAACCCCGGGCGTCACCATGACGGCGCCAATGAAACTTGCCAACTTCAAGCCCTCTCCCCATTGCGGCATCAGGCTGGTTAACTGTGAAATCCCGGCGGAAAATCTCGTTGGCCTGGAGGGGAGAGCCTACCCGGACATCGCCATCACCTTCCGGGAAATCGAAGATGTCACCCTCATGGGCCTCGTTCTGGGGGGGATCAACAGGCAGATGTCATTGTTATTAAAGGCGCTTCGACGGCAGGAAGGGGCGGCTGGTGAAGATTTGCAGGCTGATCTTGGCCGTCTCCAGTATCTCCGGGATACCCTCCGGCTTATTGCCTGTGAGGCGGCGCGGATTCTGGACAGCGACGACAGTCACGAGGAATTGCTCTCCCTGATTTTGTCTTTCCGGGAGTTGGCCCGGCATTTTCAGGAGGGCCTGGAAAAGTCGGCGGCGGCCGTGCTGACGGGTAACCAGGAATTCCTGATCCTGAGCAGCGACTTGGTAAGAGCCATCAATTTGGCAAAGAATGTCATGATATTGAAGCAGAAAAAGCAGGGATATCGAATATTCAGAGGTTCATAATCAGATGAAATCCAGATATGAAGAACAATTTGCTTCCATCGACGCGGTCCGGGGGAATCTCCGGAACGTTGCCTATATTGCCAATCGGCAGATGGCCATGACCGTTTATCTCGCTTGCCGCCTGGGAAAACCCATTCTTGTGGAGGGACCCGCCGGAGTGGGGAAAACGGAACTGGCCAAGGCAACGGCTGCCTGTCTGCAATTGCCTCTTATCCGGCTCCAGTGCTATGAGGGACTGGATGAGTCCAAGGCCCTCTATGAATGGAAATACGGCAAGCAGCTCCTCTATACCCAACTCCTCAAAGACAAAATGGACGATATCATCAGCCGGGGAAACGGTTTTAAGACGGCTATGGACAAGCTGCACCAGTACGACGATATCTTCTTTTCCTGGCCTTTTCTCGAGCCCCGCCCTCTCCTCAAGGCCCTCCAGGAAAAGGATGGCTGTGTCCTGCTCATCGATGAAATAGACAAGTCGGACGATGAATTCGAGGCCTTTCTTCTGGAGATCCTCTCGGACTTCCAGGTTTCCGTGCCCGAGATCGGTACGGTGGAAGCCGTGACCAAGCCCCTGGTTTTCTTGACGAGCAACAATACCCGGGAACTCAGCGAGGCCCTCAAGCGCCGTTGCCTCCACCTGTATATTCCCTTCCCCGAGGCGGCCCTGGAGCGGGAGATCATCCGC
>DMAT01000121.1 GCA_003451635.1 Syntrophus sp. (in: bacteria)
ATGCAGACCTTAATGACGCATTTATTACCTTGATGAAAAACTGAAAATGAACTTACGGAAGATCGGCGCCATTACCCGCAAGGAATTCTATCACCTGATCAGGGATTACCGGAGCCTTTACCTGGCCTTCGCCATCCCCCTGATCCTGATCCTCCTCTTCGGCTACGCCTTGAGCCTGGATGTGGAAAACGTCCAGACCGTAATCGTGGATTACGACGGGACCATGCAGAGCCGGGACCTTGTCCGCCGCCTGGACGCCTCCCCCTATTTCCAGGTCGTCGCCCGCCTGAAGAACTCCGGGGAGGCAGCCGATTGGCTCGATCACGGCTGGACAACCCTGGCCCTCGTCATCCCCCCGGACTGGACGAGGAACATCCAGGCCGACCGGGAGGCGCCGTTGCAGGTCCTCATCGACGGCAGCGATCCTAACTTTGCGAATATCTCCGCTGGTTATATCACCGCCTTCCTGGAGCGGGAAAATACCAAATACCTCCATAATTTCCTGAATCGCCAGGGCCGGGAGCAGATGAAGCCGCCTCTCGAGGGCCGGATCCGCATCTGGTTCAACGAGGACCTGGAGAGCAGAAACTTCATTGTCCCCGGCATCATTGCCGTCATCATCATGATTGTCGGGGCGATGCTGACATCCCTGGTCATCGCCCGGGAGTATGAAAACGGGACCATGGAGACGATCAAGTCCCTCCCCATCAGCGCCGGGGAATTTATCATCGGCAAGGCCATCCCCTATTTTTTTATCACCCTGGCCGACGTCCTCATCGCCGTCCTCATGGGACAGGTCCTTTTCGGGATCGTCATGAAGGCAAATTTCTGGCTCATGATCACCGCTTCGTCCCTCTATCTGGCCGTCGCCATCACCCTGGGGCTCCTCATCTCCTCGGCCGCAAAATCGCAACTCGTCGCCAATCAGATCTCGCCCCTGGTTACCTTTCTCCCTTCCATGCTCCTGTCGGACTTCGTCTTTCCCGTCCTGAACATGCCCCCGGTGATCCAGACCATTACCTACATCGTGCCGGCGAAGTACTTTATCGACATCCTCAAGGGCATTTACATGAAGAATCTTGATATCACTTATCTTTGGCCGAGTTTCGCCGTCCTTTTCGTTATGGCCGCAATCCTTGCCGTTCTCAATGTCATCGTTCTGAAGCGGGAGGGAATGTAATATGAGCTTCCTGCGAATACGGGAACTCGTCCGTAAAGAATTCATTCAACTCTTCCGGGACAAGCGGAACCGCCCCATCCTGATCATGGCCCCCCTTATTCAGATCCTGATTTTCGGCTATGTGGTAAATTTTGACATCACCAGCATCCGCGTCGCCCTCCTCGATCACTCCCGCACCGCGGAAAGCCGGACGATTGTCGATGCCTTCAGCGCCAACCGCATGTTTCAGATCACCAATATCGTCGATGATCCCAAGGCGATGGAAGAGCTGCTCCTGCGGGGGAAAGTGGACATCGGCATCAAGATCGGTCCCGACCTCGCCCGGAAGATCCGCCGGGGGGAAACGGCGGAAATCCAGATCCTCGCCGACGGCACGGTAAGCAACATGACGGCGATCCGGGTCTCCTACGTCATGACGGTACTGGAACGCCTGAACCGCCAGTTCCTCAAGGACCTATACCCGGTTCAGATGACGTATGGGCGCATCGACGCCCGCCTGCGAACCTGGTACAATCCCAATCTCTACAGCCGCCATTTCTTCGTACCCGGGATCGTCGCCTTCGTCGTCATGCTGATCTCACTGCTCTTTACGTCTATGGCCGTCATCAAGGAAAAGGAGGGAGGAACGATGGAGCAGCTTATCGTGACGCCCATGAAACCTTATGAGCTGATCATGGGGAAAACCATCCCCTATATCATCATCTCCCTGATCCAGATGGTCATCGTCACCATCCTTGCCGTTTACTGGTTCGAGTTGCCCATCCGGGGAAGCCTGCCCCTGTTTTTCCTCGCCATCTGCCTCTTTCTCATCAGCACGATGGGGATCGGCCTCTTCATCTCGACCATTTCCGCCACCCAGCAGCAGGCCATGATGACGACCTTTTTCTTCATTCAGCCGTCGTTTCTCCTTTCCGGCTTTGTCTTTCCCATCGCCAATATGCCCGTCCTTGTCCAGTGGCTGACCTACCTGAATCCCTTTCGCTACATACTAGTCATCATCCGGGGCATCTTCCTCAAAGGCGTAGGGATGGACGTCCTCTGGCCCCAATATGCCGCCCTCACCACCCTGGGCCTGGCGGTCTTCGCCGCCGCCGTCCTGCGCTTCCACAAACGGCTGGATTGAGCTTCGCAGCGCATAATATTGTTTGACAAGTAAAAACAAAAGCAATTAGGTATTACCACAATCGGGTTGCCGGGGGCTTTGCTCTCCCAACCACAACAAGAAGGAGACAAACATGAACATCAGATTAAGACTGCTCGGCATCCTCATTGCCCTTGCCCTCGTTGCCGCTTGCGGCGCCACACCATTGGCCACTCAATTACCGGCACTCTCCATCGACCCATCCGAGGTAAGCGTCTCCGGCCTGTCCTCCGGCGGATTCATGGCTGTGCAGGTTCATGTTGCCTACTCATCCACCTTCAAGCGTGGCGCCGGGGTTGTGGCCGGCGGGCCCTTCTATTGCAGCGAAGGATCCGTTGCCAATGCCATCGGCCGCTGCATGGCGCACAGCAGCGGCATCCCGACCCCGTCACTCGTGAACATTACCAACGACTGGGCGGCCGACAATCGCATCGATCCGGTAAGCAACCTCAACACTTCCAAGGTGTATTTGTTCTCCGGCTCAGCCGACAACACGGTGAAACCTGCCGTAATGAACGACCTCCAGGAGTATTATCAGCGCTTTGTGCCGCCCGCGAACATTTTCTACAAGAACAGCCTCCCATCCGGCCATGCAATGATCACCGACGACTTTGGCGGAAACTGCGCAACCACAGCCCCGCCTTTCATCAACGATTGCGATTTCGACCTCGCCGGCGAAATGCTCAAACACCTGCACGGCCCCCTGAACGCACGCAACAACGGCACACTGTCGGGCAGCCTTAGAGAATTCGATCAAACTGCCTTCGTCTCCGGACACGGCATGGCTAAGACAGGTTGGGTGTACGTACCACAGGCATGCGCGACAGGCGCCGCCTGCAAGCTGCATGTCGTTTTCCACGGCTGCAAGCAGAATACAGCCACGGTGGACCAGCAGTTTGTGCGCAATACCGGCTACAACCGTTGGGCGGATACCAACAACATCGTCGTGCTATACCCGCAAACGAGCACTGCCGCCCCCAACGGTTGCTGGGATTGGTGGGGCTATGACAGCGCGAACTTCGCCCAGAAATCCGGCCCCCAAATGGCGTCGGTGAAGGCAATGGTTACCAGGTTGTCCGGTGCTGCGGTCACGCCGCCGGCTGCACTTCCGGTCTCCGTGGGCGTGAAGTGAATTTAAAAGGAAGGAGTCTGATCATGAAACCTGTAACAACTATTGTCGTGCTGCTTTTGATTGTCATATCCGTTGCCCAGCTACTGAGGCTTATTCTTCAGGTTGAGATAATTGCGGCAGGTTTTTATGTTCCGGTATGGTTAAGCATCTTCGGCTTTATCGTTCCGGCCATACTGGCTTTGATGCTGTGGCGGGAGAACAGAAAATGACCACCATAGAAATGCAGGAAAAAGCGATGCCCATCCGCAGAATCCGAAAAATTCAAATTCTATTTATTGCCCTCGCCTTTCTTTTAACCGGCTGCGCAATTAGTATACCTCTTATTCAGAAGCCAGAACCTCTCCGGGAGCAGGTCATCGAAGGTAAAGGCACCGCCAAAATCTTACTCATGGACATCACCGGGTTTATTTCTGAGCGTGATAAAGAACGCGGCCTCCTGGGCTCTTCTGCTCCCTCCATAATGTCACAGGTTCGCGAGACACTGCAGAAGGCCGAAGATGATACCGCTATCGTCGGCGTTATCATCCGGATCAATTCGGCGGGAGGCACTATTACCGCATCAGACATCATCCATCATGACATTGTCCGTTTCAAAGACCGAAGAAAAGTTCCTGTTTATGCATGCATTATGAGCATTGGCACGTCAGGGGGATATTATATTGCGACAGCGGCAGATAATATCACTGCTCATCCAACATCTATTACGGGAAGCTTTGCTGTGATGATGATGACAATGAACATAGAAGGCTTGATGAACAAGATCGGAGTGAGCGAACTGACCATTAAATCAGGGGATAAGAAAGACATCCTGTCGCCCTTCAGACCTGCCACACCGGAAGAAAAGCAGATTGTTCAGACCATAATCAACCAGTTCCACAAAAAATTCATAGATACGATCATAAGCAGACCCGGTAATGCCTTAAGTCGGAAAGACATTGAGTCGCTGGCTGATGGGCGGATTTATTCGTCAGAACAAGCATTGACCGCTAAACTCATTGACCGTGTGGGATACATGGACGATGTCATCGCCGAGATGAAGAAAAAAGTCGGCGTTACGGATGCAAAGATTATCACCTACTATCATCCCGGCAGCTATAAGGGGACCATTTACGCCAGCTCAGCGGCAGAATCAAGCAGCGCTACAGGAATATTTAGTGGAGGAAACAGCTTCGACTGGTTTGGTGAGACACAATTTCTGTATTTATGGAGACCTTGAAGCATGACCTTCCATGGTCATCAAATAGATCAGCAGGAACATCAAGGTCTTTGGGATTCATAAATGCATATGGATATCAAGATGGTTACCCGTTGCCTATCTTTCCATAGCTATCTTATGTATTCATTTATTTTGGCTTGAAAGGCGCAGGGATGATCCCAGCGTCACCATATCGATAAGAACGTTGACGCTTTCGTTTACGAAGGGAACATACTGGTCCCGGGCTTTCTTCCTAAGCTCGGCAGGCGTTTCCTTCTTCTTACCACCACCTTCCTTTTCCATCTCCTTGCGTAAATCGGCGAGACGGATAACGCCCCTCTTGTCGGTGGCCACTTTGTTGTTTTTGATGATTTCGGCGAACTTCGCTTCTTTGGCCACCCGGATCTTGGACCTTGCTGCCAGCTCTGCTATCATGGGCTGTTCCAAAGGCTTCCAGAGTGGCACGGCGTTTCCCGGTATGCCGAGGAAGGGTGTTATCGCTTGGACCGGAAGCGGGTAATCCAACTCCGTTTCACCAATATCTTCGAGACTGGACCAGATAGGCAGTCGCACATTCGCTTCTACGCCCATTTTTTGTGTAGACTTGCCGCCGGGCAGAAAGTACAGCGCCGCGGTGATTTTCATTGCGCCCAGATCCATGGGCAGAGGCATCAGTATCTGCACGGACCCCTTGCCGAAGGTATGGTCCGACCCGACGATCACAGCGCGACGGTAGTCTTTGAGTGCACCCGCCACGATCTCGCTGGCCGATGCACTCAGCCGGCTCGTCAATACAACGAGGGGACCAGTGTAGACTGCACGGGGGCCTTCTGCGGGGAACGTAATCACTTTGCGCTTGTCGCCTCTCGTCCCCGATGCGGCCGAACCGTTGGCGATAATCGTAACCTGCCCTTGGCTGTCCTTGGTCGCCACGATTCCGCCCTTGCCAAGAAAAAGGCCGGCAAGGAGCACCGCCTCTTCGAGAAGCCCCCCCGCGTTGCGCGACAGGTCCAGCACAATCCCATCGACATGCTGCTTTTTGGCCTCCGCGAGAAGACTTTTCACGTCTTCAGAGCAGGACTTTTTTTCCTTCTCGTTGCCGTAGAAGGAAGTAAGATCGATCACGCCGAAACGATATTGCCTTCCCCCTACCGTATATGTCTCGTATGCGAGCTTGGCCTCCTGCTCTTTGATGTCGATCTTGTCACGCATGATCGTGGCGTCAAAGCGGTACGTGCGTTCCCCCTGCCGCAGAATTGTCAGGGTTACCTGTGTTCCTTTCTTGCCGCGGATCATCTTTATAATGTCGCGCAGGTCCATGTCGATGACGTCAACAGGCCTTTCCCCCTTCTGGGCCACGGAGATGATCTTGTCCTTTGGCTTCAGCAGGCCTGAACGCTCGGCCCCTCCCCCGGGAATCAATTCCTCAATGACAGTAAATCCGTTGTCGCTGCTGAGGGTGGCTCCAATCCCATCCAGGGAAAGCTTCGTTTGAATCAGGAGATCCTCATAGTTCTCGGAGGACAGGTAGCTCGTATGCGGATCCAGGGCCAGGGCAAAGGCCTTGGCGATGCTCGTAATTAGCTTTTCAGGATTGCGCTCGACCACCCGCATCGTCTGTAGCTCGTAGCGGTGAATCTGCTGCTTCTTGGCCTCCGCCAAGTCGATGCCTGCCAGCAGGGTGTTTTCGATCTGGAATTGTACAACCCTTCTCAGAAACTCATACTTTTCCCCCGTCGTCTTCAAATAGGGGCGCTTGTTCACGTTGATGTTCAGCTCCACTGTCTCGTCGAGTCGGTAGTTTTGCCCCAGAATCTTTTTTACAATGGCCTCATTCTCCTTAGCCCGCGCGACGAGCACATCGTAAACCTGCTTAAGCGAGGAACAGTCACCCGATTGCATGCTTACAAACGCGCCTTTCAGAACCGGCTTTATCCTCTCCAAATCGGACTCGTATAGCAGCGTTTTTGAGGGGTCAAGACTCTTGATCATCTGGTCGACGGCACGACTCTTGATCTCTTCGGTCATCTTCTTCATTGCGTAGTGATTGGATAGGAACCTGTCCATCAGAATTGGAAGGCGGCTGCAGGTGAGGTTTGCGGCCATTGAGGAAACGGGCAATAGCAGGATCAGAAGCAGAATCAGAAGTAGCCTCCAGAAACGGAAACCGTCCTTGCTGCCGAACGCCGCTCTGCGGCTATGTTGATTATCTCCAGGGGTATTCCCGTGGGCGTTTTCATC